>CAYQYJ010000474.1:0-1109 GCA_964421605.1 uncultured Ardenticatenaceae bacterium
ACATGTGTCAAGTCTGGTTCGTTTTGCGGGCATCGCAGTTGGGACCTGTTGGTGTGCCGGCAGTAACTGACGCCATTCATTCGCAGGCTGTCCTGCAGCTTCACTCCCAATAATAACCGACCCATTCCTTCAACAACTTGAGATCATAACGAATCTGCTCATTCCGAAGCCTGTTTCCCCACACATTGAGCAGGGAATCATACAGGTAGCCCAGATTAAAAATCCTGCGGAAGGGAACAAACACCTGATACACCGCCTCCACCTCGGACTCTGAAAGACCGCCGGCGTATTCATATCCGCGCCGAAAACTATCCAGGCGTCTTTTCCGTTTGTCTATCGCCTCAGCCCGAATTCCATCACCAAAGATGCCCAGGAACGATGCCACATCGTAGGCGCGCCAGCCATACCCACAGAAATCAAAATCAAAAATGGTCAACTCGCCGCGCTCATTTCGGTGAATATTCCCCGTATAAATATCGCCGTGGCAAATGCCCCATTTCCAATTCGCGCCTTTTGCCCGTATCTGAGTCTTGAGTTCTTTCACGACATCTGTCAGGAAGGGCAGGTCAATCTGTTTGTTGAACCGGCTGAACTGTTCTAATATCTCCAGGGAGCGGTCCAGGAATAAGCCTTCATCGAGCTTCCAGCGCCTGGGAGCGGTGGGCATGGCATCAAGCATGGCGTGCATGGTTGAAATCAGTTTGCCTATCGCCCCTATCTCTTGGTCATCCAGCGCATCATTATTATAGGGAACGCCTTCCGCCTCCGAGAAAAGGACGCCAAACCTGGCCCCCTCTGGCGTATCGAAAGGCACGAGATACTGCCCGTTCACCGTGGCGATAGGGAAGGCGACGGACAACCCCGATTGCCTGAGGAAATTGACAACCTCGACTTCCGCTGCGATTGCCGCCCTATCTACTTCCTTTCTGGCATAGATTTTCAGGAACAGTGAAACGCTGCTGTTTGTGTACTTATAAATATCATTGACGCCGCGATATTCCAGCAAACACATCGCGTTATCTTTAGAATAGCCATACCCATCTACTAGCACACTGAGAATTTCATCCCCGGCAATTGTAGAGCGCACGATTTGCATACAGTTTTCCCCA
>CAYQYJ010000474.1:1209-3266 GCA_964421605.1 uncultured Ardenticatenaceae bacterium
ACTTGAAACCCTCATAGTAAGTCAGCTAGAATTTGAGAACTTCCGCAAACCGGGTCTTTTAGAAAAACCCGGTTCCTGACATTATCCAGAGGACTTTATGCGCACTCCCCCCTCATTTTTAGCCTTAACTTGCCTTGCCGCCCTTCTTGCGTTGGCGTTGTTGTTGGCGTGTCCGGCTGCCGTTCGCGGCGATTTCCCTGCCCGCCTCGTGCCCATTGGCGCCAGTTATGAGCCGGACACCCTGGCGTTGTTTGCCGCCCAGGCCATTGCCCGCAACAGTGACAACGAAGTGCAGCTTCGTTTGCTGCCCACGCCTTATGCCTCAGATCCGTTCTGGATATCGCCCGCCGAACGGCAGGACAACTACAACACCGCCCTGACGCGGGCGGCGGAACTCCAGGCAGCCTGTCAGGCGCAAGTCGCGCCGCCCGTTGTCTGCATCACCCTTGTGCCTGATATTCAGGTGCGCAGCGACGCCCATGACCCGGCCCAAATCGCTTTGCTGGATGCCGCCGTAGATGGCGTGTACATCGTCGGCGGCGACCAGACGGTGACGATGGAAGTATTGGCGAATACGCCTGCCGAAGACGCCCTGGAACTGCTTTATGCTGCCGCCGCGCCTTTGGGCGGCAACAGCGCTGGCGCTGGCGTGCAATCGCGCTACATGATCGCCGGCTATGCCGGCAACAACAACGCCTGGAATGGGTTGGAATACGGCTCCGTTGAACTCTGGTATGGCGATCTGGGCGATAGTTTTCGCGGTTTGCGCTTCGGTCTGGCGGACGCCGTCATCGAGCAGCATGTGTTGGAGCGGGGGCGTCTGCTGCGCTTGTTGCAAGCGGCGCAGCGGCTGCCGTCTGGCAGCCATATCGGGCTGGGCGTAGATTGGGGCACGGGCGTCGTCATTGACAATGGGCAAACTATCACAGACGCCGCCGGCGCTTATGCCGCCCTGGTCGCTGATCTGGAAAGCTATGGCGCTGCCGCCGCCGCCAGCTACGTGGGGCCGCAGCAAACGCTTTCCATCCGCGACGTGGCTCTGCACGTTCTGCCTCCTGGCGGTTATGGCTACGATTTCACTCAGCGCCGTCCCACTATCAACGGTCAGATTGATCCCATCTTGCCGGACATAGGCAGCCGCGACTTCAGCCTGATTTGCGCTCCCGCGCCTACTGCTGCCCCTTTGCTGATTACGGGCGATTTGGGCATTGACCCCGTAGGCGTGGTCACACAGCGCTTTGCGGCCCTGGCGCAGGCAGCCGGCGGGCCCACCCTGGTGCTGGCTGCCGGCTTTGCCCAGGCTGGCGACGCCCTGGCAGAGGCGCTGCTGTGGAAATCGGATCTGCTTAGTTTAGGCGTAAATAATGTGCAAACGGCCATTTTAACGCCGAATACAGACCTGGACGCTTTGGCGGCGCAACTGGCGGCAGCCGCGGCTCTCTTTATCACGGGCGATGATCAGGTCATCATGGCTGGTCAGGTAGCAGACCTGCAAGCTTACGGCATTGACGCCTTGCTGGCGCAGCGCTGGCAGGCGGGCGCGGTTATGTTGTTTGACAACGCCGCCGCCGCTGCCGTTGGCGGCTGGATGAGCGCCGAACCGACGCCAGAAACTCAGAGCGAGTTGGAAATCCAGGCCAGCGAGAGCTTTCTGGCGGGGGGCGTTACGATTGTTCCTGGCTTAGGACTACTGCCTCAGGCCGTTTTTGAGCCGCGCGTGGCTTACGATTATCGCTATGGTCGTCTGGTCAGCCACGTTTCCGCCCATCCAGACGTTGTCGCCCTGGGCATTCAGCGCGCTTCGGCTGTTGAGGTGACGCCGCAGTCGGCGCGTTTTTTGGGGGATGGGGCAGTGATTACCCTGGATGGGCGATATGCGCACGAATTGGGTGTGGGCAGTAATAATGCGCTGGCGGCTACCTGGCTCTTGTTAGATACGTTTGCCGGCAGCGACATCCTGGTTGCCGCCGCCTGCCCATACAACAACGCCGACATGGTAATGCCGTATCAGGAATGGTGGAACACGGGCGAGACGGGCGCGGGCATCCTCTATCTGA
>CAYQYJ010000475.1:0-3254 GCA_964421605.1 uncultured Ardenticatenaceae bacterium
GAAACATCCCAAATTTTACGCACCCACCCCTCCTACCGTCCCCGCCAGCCTGCGGATCTGGAAACGATTCCCCTGGGGCAAGGCATCACGGGTTATGTGGCCGCGACTGGCCACTCTTTACGCCTGCATGATGTCAGCCAACATCCCGCCTACTACAGCGGCGATGCGCGCACCCGCTCTGAACTATGCGTCCCTTTGAAAATCGGGCAGCGCGTGTTGGGTGTGATCAATGCGGAAAGCGCTACCTTTGCCGCCTTCACAGCCGCCGATGAGCGACTGCTGGCGACGTTAGCCAGCCAGTTGGCGATTGCCATTGAACGCCTGCGCCACGAAGCCAGCGAAAGGCAGCAAGCGCAGCAGCTAACCATCATCTACGAAGTGGGGCGACATATCAGTTCGATTCTGGACGTAGATTTGCTGTTGGCTGAGGTCGTGCGCCTGTTGGCGGCTCGCATGGGCTACTACAACGCCTCTGTCGCTTTTTGCCAGGGCGACTATCTTATCTATCGCGCGGGCTATGGCGGCTACGTGGATGGAAAAGGGTTCATTTCTGACGCCAATCCGCGTATTGCGGAGGATGTACTCAGCCAGACCCTCCAAGACGGTCGCCCGCAGATCATCCCAGACGTCAGCGTCCTGCCAGAGTTTGAACCGTATTACCGCTTACCCCACATTCGTTCCCTGGCGGGCGTGCCGCTGCGCATGAAGGATGAAATCATCGGCTTATTAACGGTTAGCAGCGACCGTCCCTATGGCGTCACGCCCAGCGACGCCGCCCTGTTGGAAATTTTGGCCGATCAGATCGAATCCGCCATGCAAAACGCGCAACTGTATCAAGAATCGCAACGACAGATGCGAGAACTGGCCGGGTTGTATGAAACAGCCCTGGTCACTGGGGGAACCCTATCCCCCAAAGAGCTGTTCCAGCGACTCTACCAGCAGGTCAAGCAGTTGTTGATGCCCGATATTTTTCTGGCAGCAACTTATCTGGAAGCCAGCCAGGAATTAGAAATAGCGGCGGCTGTGGAAGAGGATACGCCTATCGCCGAATGGGTGGGGTGGCGGTTGCCGCTGGCGGCAGGTGGTTTAACGGGTTGGGTCATGCAGCATAAGCGAACGCTGCTGATAGGGGATATGGAAAAGGAGCCCCTTCCGGCAGAACCGCGCCGTATTTTGCAGCCAGTCCGGTCCTGGCTGGGCGTGCCTTTGATGGTGCGGGATTGGCTGATTGGCGCTTTTTCCCTGCAATCTTTTCAGCCGCACGCTTTCACGGCCGCCGATCAGCGTTTTGTGGAATCACTGGCCAACCAGGTAGCTGTGTCGCTGCAAAACGCCCGCTTGTTTGCCGAAACCAACCGCCGCGCCCGCCAACTGGCAATCTTGAACCAGTTGGCCCGCGAGATGGGCAGTTTGTTGGACGTCAATGATATGGCTGATTTGATTGCCCATCGCCTGGTGGAGGGTTTCGGTTATCTGGCGGTCGCTGTATTTACGCTGGATGAGGCAATGAGTGAATTGTGGCTGCGCGGCATTGCCGGGGTATACCCCCCCCATCTGCAGCCGCTCGTTTATCGCCATCCTCTGATAGCCCATAAGGAGACGCAAAGCGACCTGCTCAGCCAGGTTGTCTACAGCGGAGACCCGGTGTTAGCCAATGATGCCGTCCCGGCTGCGGCAAATTCGCCGTCACCCATTCCGGTTGGCGCGGAACTGGCTTTACCCATCATGGCGGGCGAACGGATCATGGGTGTGCTGAAGGTAAACGGCAACGCTTTCCACGCTTTCGATGACAGCGATATAGCTTTGCTGACTACCGTTACGGATCAGTTGGCGGTAACTATCGAAAAAACGCGCCTGTTCAAAGAGACGCAGCGACGCGCCAATGAGTTGGAGATTTTGACTGAAATTTCGGCGCGCCTGCGGGCGGCGCGTACAGTTGACGAAATCCTGCCTGTCATTTTGTCTAAATCCATCAGCCTGATAGGCGGCGTGCAGAGCGCGGTCTTTTTGCTAGACCTGGAAACGGGCGAGCTGACGCTACGCGCCCGTTACCCCGCCCATAAATTTGGGCCGGGGCGACGCCAGACCTTGCAAGAAGGCATCACCGGTCACGTGGCGCGTACGGGAGAAATACATATTTCCCCTCATATTCAAGCGGACCCGATGTTCCACCCCGCCAGCGGCGATGAGGCGTATTTTGAGCAGTTGGTGACGGCTATTGCCATACCGCTGCGCGCCGAGGCCCAGATAATCGGCGTGATGCATCTGGCGTTGGACGTCCGGCACACTTTTAGCGAAGAGGAACTGCGTATTCTGACGGCTGTGGCGGAAATTGCCGGCAGCGCTTTGTACCGGGCTATGGTGCTGGAGACGTTGGAACGCCGCGTGGCGCTGCGCACGCAGGAATTGGCGCAAGCCAATGAGCGGCTGCAAGAGATGGACCGCATCCGCGCCAAATTCGTGGCGGACGTTTCGCACGAACTGCGCACGCCTGTTGCCAATTTGATGTTGTATCTTGACTTGATGGCGCGGGGCGCGCCGGAAAAACAAAGCCGATACCTGTCTGTGCTGCGCGACGAAACAAAGCGGCTGGCGAAAATCATTGATCCTATCTTAAATTTTTCCCGATATAGCCTGGAGGAAGCGCCATTGAATTGGGCGACCGTGGATCTCAATGGGATTGCGGCGCAGGTGGTGGCGCAGTATCAAGCGGCGACTGCCGGCAGCGGCGCGGCCATTCAATTTGTGCCCGACCAGACGCTGCCGCCAGTGCCAGGGGATGGCGAACGATTAGCCAGCGTTGTGGCTAATCTGGTGTCTAATGCCGTCAGCTACGCTCGCCGCGGGCAGATAACGGTAACCACCTTTGCGGCTGACGACGGACGAGAAGTGTGTTTGCAGGTGCAGGATGAAGGTATGGGCATCGCGCCAACTGACCGGCCCCACTTGTTTGAGCAGTTCTATCGCGGGGAACAGACGAGCCAATCCAACATTCCAGGCGCGGGGTTAGGATTGACGATTGTGCGCCATGTGGTGCAGCAGCATGGGGGGCGCGTTGAAGTACAAAGCGAAGTGGGGCAGGGGGCTACTTTTCGGGTGTGGCTGCCGGCATTCCCCTCCTAGTGCCAGGCACGGGGCGAACGGTCTTGTTCAAATAGATTCTTACTGTCCCGTGCCTGGCACTGCCTGCCACACGCCACGAACGCCAGAGCCATCCTGACACAGTCGCAGTCCTTGCACCTGATTGTCTGTCA
>CAYQYJ010000476.1:0-3247 GCA_964421605.1 uncultured Ardenticatenaceae bacterium
CCAAAATTGCCCATAAAAATGGGTGTCAGCCTCGCCGCAGGCGGGGCTGACACCCGCCACGATTTAGTGGAGGCAAATGATGGAACGAGAGAATCATTTTCAGAAAGAGGATGAAATCTTAAACCGGTATCATCCCGACTACACCGCCGACCGCTTACGGCAGCAAATGGCGCAGGCGCGACAGTTGGGGGATCTGGAAGCAGTTGCCAGCGAACAGCGCATGTCTGATTTGATGGCGGCGGAGAAGGCGCGGCTGGCGGAACTGCGGCAGCGTCAGGCTGCGCGCATGGCGGAACAGCGCCGCTTGATTTTGCTCACGCTGGCCTTGATGGGCCTGTTTATCGTTATGCTGGTTGCCTATTCACTCCTTAAATAAACCAGCGAGCAAGACCCCCGCGCACCCATGCTACCACGTTACACTATTGAACTGCCGGCATTTGCCGGCCCCTTCGACCTGCTGCTGCACCTGATCGAGCGCAACGAGCTGGACATCACCGCCATTTCCCTGTCCCAGGTCACCGAACAATACCTGGAACAGATCGAGCAGCTCAAGCAGGACAGGCGCATCGAGCACCTCATTGACTTCATCGTCATTGGCGCCCGCCTGGCGCTGATCAAGAGCCGCGCCCTGCTGCCGCACAATCCCGCCGTCCGCCTGGATGACGCCGAAGAAGAAGACCCCGCCGAAGCCCTGGCGCGCCAACTGCGCGAATACAAACAGTTCAAACAAGCCGCCGCATGGCTGCGCTGGCGCGAAGAGCAAGGCTGGCGCACCTACCTGCGCGTGGCCCCGCCGCCCAAAATCGAGAGCCGCCTGGACTTGAGCGGCGTCACCCTGCACAGCTTACACCAGGCGCTGCAAACGGCCCTGGCGCGCATAGAAAAATCGGCGGAAAGCGTCAGCCTGACCACGCGGCGGCGCATCACCATTGAAGGGCAGATAGACCTGCTCCGTCGCACCGTGCGCAGCGGCGCGCTCCCGTTCCACGAACTCCTCTCCGCCGAAGTCACCACCGTCGAAGTCTGTATCACCCTCCTGGCCGTCCTCGAACTGATCAAGCGCAGCGAAATCGCCGCCGCCCAATCCGAGTTATTTGGCCCCATCTGGCTAACCCCCCTTAACCATTCACAAATTCACCCATTGGTAACCCCCCATTAAACCGTGGCGCTCTCTTCAACCGCCTATCGGCTCCACAAAACGGGCAAAAAGGCATCGGCTTTGGGCAATTTTGGGCGCGTCTGCGCCCAAAATTGCCCATAAAAATGGGTGTCAGCCCCGCCTACCCATTAACCGTTCACCCATTCACCATTTTCTTTGCCTCTTCCCCACTAAGCCACAACACCGCCTCTGCCTGCGCTTCCACATCCTGCCGCTCAAACAACATCGGGTGATACTGCTGCGTGAAAAACGCCTCCACCTGGTTGTCATAATGCTTGCTCCCCGGCTGCCCAGACTGCCCCGGCGCCACCATGCTGACGCAGTTGCGCCAATCGCTCAAATCCATAATCATGCGATTGGGCGGGCCCACCACCGGGTTGGTCGCCAGGTCGTAATAATGCACCCCCGTCGCAAACACCGTCGTGCTGTCCCCGCCAATGGGAAACGGGCCTCGATTAAACAGCTTATCCAGCGGGCGCACGCTGCCCATCGCATGCGTAAAAGTCAGTTGGTGCAGCTTCCCCCAGGCCCAATCGTCAATCGCCGTTCCCAACGCCGTCTGTAAGAAATCCACCGTCTGCCGCAAAGCCGCCAACATACAGGCGGCGCGGGCGTCCTCGCCACTGCCGCCGCCGAACCAGGCTGAATCCGGCTGTTGCAGCAGGCGCAGCAGCCATTCCCAACTGCGCGGCCCATACTGGCTCGTTTCCGACAAAAGAGGGGTGGGCCCCTTGCCGGCAAAATACTCCACCACTTCCCCCAATCGTTCGCCCAGCACCAGCCGCAGCAGCTTGCGCATAAACACCTGATACACCGCCGCCGCCGCGCTGTCCGCCGCCAGCCGCCCATCCCACTGCTGCATCAGGGCAATCACGTCCCGTAACGCCGCGTCATCCGTTGTTAACGCCCCCCACAACGGTCGCAGCGCCCGCGCTGTCAGGGAGAGTACGTCGTAATGCATCTCTTTCACAGCCGCTACATCTACTTTAGGCTGCGCCTGAATCATCTCATGGATGCGCGCCGCCCGATCCTTAATCGCAAAATCATACCCCAGCGCATACGGGTAGGCGTCATCTACCACCCGGTTATTAGCCGTCACGATGTAATCCTGCGCCGGATTGACGTAATGGGGAACTTCGGCAAAGGGCACGTACCCCGTCCACTCATACTCCCCCGTCCAGCCCGGCACGGGCACGCGCCCATCCCCTTTGCCGCGGATGGGCAGCCGTCCGGGAAAGGTGTAGCCAATGTTGCCCGCTCTATCGGCGTAAACCACATTTTGCACAGGCACAGCCCAATAACGGGTCGCGGCGTGCACTTCCTGGCAACTGCGCGCCTGGTTCAGCAAATAAATGGCGCGGAACTGCTCATCCGGTTCGTGCGCCGTCCAGCGCAGCGCCAGCGGCGCTTCGCCAATGGGTTCGCCTGCCGGGTAGCTCACCAGGTTGTTGATAATCGGCCCGTGATGGGTGGTAATGACTTCTTCGATGACCGCTTCCGCCCCTTTCACCTGAATAATCTCCTGCCGCACCTCCGCTCGCCGCCACGCCCCCTGGTACTCATAAAAAACGCGGTTCCCCTCCCGCCGCAGCCGTTCGATGTACAGGTCTTGTACGTCGGGGAAGCCATTGGTAAAAGCCCAGGCCACGTGTTCATTGTGCCCGGCCATGACGTAAGGAATGCCGGCAAACGACACCCCCGTCACATTAAACCCCGCCGGCTGGCACACCAAATGGTTTTCGTACCAGATTGCCGGCAACGACATATTCAAATGCATGTCGCTGGCTAACAACGGCGCGCCCGTCGCCGTGCGGCTGCCCCCCACCACCCAATTATTGCTCCCCAACCCCGCTTCTGGCGGCGGCCCAATCCACGCGCTGGCGTCTTCCGCTTTCGTCAGGGCGGCGGCGCCAATGCCGCCGTAATCCACGCCCGGCGGCACAACCAACGGCTCGTCATAAGCCACTTCCAATTCCGCCGCCAGTTCCGGCCCCAACAAATGGATCAACTGCGCCCGGATAATCTCCGTCTGCCAGTTCACCGACAACTGCCAGGCCATCATCTTGCCCCAGGCGAACAAATCCGCCA
>CAYQYJ010000477.1:0-3246 GCA_964421605.1 uncultured Ardenticatenaceae bacterium
TACCTTCTCCTCCGTAAATAGTAGGGCGATTTTCCAAAATCGCCCGCCCGATTTTGGAAAATCGGGCTACAACGACATACTATTTTCATTCTTTGATGGTGCGCCCCGCAACCCCTTCGAGAATAACGGGATGCAGTAGGCGCGGAGACTGGAGGACAAACTATTAGTTTGTCCGTGCAAACTCTCAGTTTGCGCTGCAAATTGCTTATTGTACCATTCTGCTCCAGGTTTAGCCCTGTAACGTGAGGCGCGCCGTCCGGGATATGACCATAGTCCTGATTTTACATAACGATTGTTGACACAGATATAGGCATGTGATACCCTTTGTCACCTGTATGTAGTCGGCAAAGTGTCATACCTGCCGTCCCATTCAGTCTGGCGGGACGGGAGTAATGAAACTGGACGGGATGGCCTCTCCCCCTAAACTCCTGTATGCCTCTCGCCCAAATTGCTGACAAAACGCCACGACACTCTTATACTTATGGGCATATAAGAAACGTGGGCAAACGTTTGTGTGGAGGTCTCTGTGAGAAACTTAGTTCCACCAAGTGAATATTACTATCCTAACAAAATGGGGCGCATTCTGCTGATCGCCATGGAAGAAGTCATGGGTCGCAATGGCTTAAATGCCTTGCTCAACCTGACAGACTTGCGCGAATATATCCATGAGCTTCCCCCTGACAACCTGGCCCGCGAATTCAACTTCTCGGCTATCACCAACCTCAACAAAGGGCTGGAAGATATTTATGGGCCGCGCGGCGGGCGGGGGTTGGCTTTGCGCGGGGGGCGCGCGCTGTTCGCTCGCGGTTTGAAAACCTTTGGCGCCCTGGCTGGCGTTGGCGACCTGGCGTTTAAGGTGCTGCCGCTGCCCACCAAGCTCAAAATTGGCGTGCCGGCAGTCGCCCGCATTTTCACCCAATTCAGCGACCAGACCTCACGGGTTGAGGAGTACGACGACCATTTCCTGTATTACATTGAGCGCTGCTCCATGTGCTGGGGGCGGCAGTGTGATCGTCCTGTTGGCTTTATCGCTGTGGGTATTTTACAGGAATCCCTGCGCTGGTTGAGCGGCGGCCTCGAATTCCGCGTGGAAGAGCTGGAGTGTATCGGTCAGGGCGCGAAAGCCGGCGTATTTCGGATTGATAAGGAGCCAATAGAATAGTTCCGCCCGGCAGGGCAGGCGACTCTTGGACAGTCCGGCTGTCCGTATTTGCCGGCTGTTTCTCCTATGACGGGAGTGCAAACTGTCCCTACCCCGGCGCTGTGCTTGCCGGCATATCTTTCTGACCCTCTGATTGCTGCTAAACGATGCAGTTCAACAGTCCAGCCAATTTGAGGAAAAACCCGTGGCCACTCCCAAAAGACGCATTCTGATCGTTGAAGACAATGTAGACCTGGCCGAAATGATGAGCGCCTACTTCCGCGTGCAAGATTATGAAGTGGTTCAGGCCACCTGGGGCGAAGATGCGGTGCGTCTGGCTGTTGAAAAATTGCCGGCATTGATTCTCTTAGACATCCGCTTGCCAGATATTGATGGTTACGAAGTGTGCCGGCAATTGCGCCAATCCCACCGCACCCGCACCATTCCTGTCATCTTCCTCACCGAAAAACGAGAGCGCGAAGACAAACTGGCGGGCCTGGAACTGGGTGCAGTGGACTACATTACCAAGCCCTTCGACATCAAAGAACTCGACCTGCGCATGCGCAGCGCCCTGCGCCGCGCCCAAATCACCACCCGCGACAATCCCGTCACAGGTCTGTCCGAAGGCGTTCTGGTAGAAGAAAAACTGGCGCAGATGTTGAACCAGACCGAATGGGGTCTGGTGCTGGCTGGCTTGAACGGTATTGACAGATTTCGTGATCGCTATGGTTTTGTGGCTGCCGACGACGTGATTCGCGCCGTCAGCGTCATGTTAAAACACGCGATGGAAGAAACAGGCGCCAGCGCGGACTTCTTGGGCCACGTAGACGCCGCCACCTTCCTCATTATCAGCGCCGCTTCCCGCGCCCCAAAACTGGCTGATAGCTGCCTGCTTCGTTTGACCACCGCCATTCCTTACTTTTACCCCGCCGCCGCCGATCGCAGCGCCCTAGACCCAGGCGACAGCAGCCCCCTTGCCCCCAACGTCCGCTGCCTGACCGCGCGGGATGGGCAGTTTGGCAGCCTGGCAGACCTCCAGGCCGCCCTGGCGCGTTAAAATCCTGCTGCGCCTGTGCCGCAGATCAGATGGCGCGCCGGCTTCCAGCCGGCGAGGACAAACGAACAGTTTGTCCTACAACCCTCCGCCCTCCGCGCCTCTGCGTGAGACCATTCTTAAAGGAGGCGTTGCCACAACCGCTCCCTTCTATGCCAAACATAATCGTCGTCATTCCGACCTATAACGAAGCGAACAACCTGCCGCTGATGGTCGCCGAATTATGGGCCCTCAATATCCCTGACCTGGCTATACTGGTCGTAGACGACAACTCGCCAGATGGCACCGGTCAGATAGCCGAAGAGCTTACCCAACCCCGCCCCGGCCGCCTGCACGTGCTGCACAGGCCCAAAAAAGAAGGGCTAGGGCGCGCTTACATTGCCGGCTTCCAATGGGCGCTGGCGCACGGCGCGGACATTATCATCCAGATGGATTGCGACTTCTCCCACTCGCCGCAGCACATCCCCGAAATGCTGGAGCAAATCCAGGACGCCGATGTGGTCGTTGGCTCCCGCTACGTACGCGGCGGCAAAATTGACGAACGCTGGGAGACCGGACGTTACTTGTTGAGTTGGTGGGCTAACGCCATTTACACCCGCCTGCTGCTGAACTTAAAGGTACACGACGCCACCGCCGGTTTCAAATGCTGGCAGGCGCAGGCGCTACGCGGCATCAACCTGGACGAAATCAGTTCACAAGGTTATAGTTTCCAGTTTGAAATGGCTTACGTGGCTGAAAAACTGGGCTACCGCATTGTGGAAATCCCCATTTATTTTGAGGATCGACGCATCGGCCAGTCCAAACTGACTATTCCCATTAAACTGGAAGCTGCCTTGCGCGTCTGGGAGATCATGTGGCACTACCGCAACTTTACCCCGGCAAACCGGCTGGAGCCGTAAACTTCGAAAATAGTGAACAATGGCGAGTGATGTAACACTTCAATAACCTGTGGCCATCTCTTAAGCTGTATACCGACCCGACAAAAGGGCCAAAAATATCGGCGCCGGGCAATTTTGGGCGCAGACGCGCCCAAAATTGCCCCTAAAAATGG
>CAYQYJ010000478.1:0-3233 GCA_964421605.1 uncultured Ardenticatenaceae bacterium
TGCCGGCATGGAACCCGCCGCCGCCCTGGAAGCCCTGCACCGTATTCTGGCGCACCAGCCCGCGCCGCGCCTGCTTGTCTCCACCCACGACCCGGACGAACTGACCCGCCACATCCAGTCCCAGACAGCAGCCCCGCTGCCCGCCCCACCCCTTACCACCCACGACCGCAGCCGCGTCAAGACGCCTTACGTCCCGCCGCGCAGCGAAGCGGAAACGATCCTCAGCCAGATATGGCAGGAACTGCTAGGCATTGCCCCAGTGGGCGTGCAAGATAACTTCTTTGAACTGGGCGGCGACTCCGTGCTGGCGATTCAGATTCTCTCCCGCGCCCGCCAGCAGGGATTGCGTTTCTCCCCCAACCAGTTGTTCACGCATCAAACTATCACCGCCCTGGCGCAGGCGGCGCAAACAGCCAATAATGGACAGCTAGAGCCAGGCGAGGCGACAGGCGTGGTGCCGCTTACCCCCATCCAGGCCTGGTTTTTTACCCAACCATTCCCCCACCCCCATCATTGGAACCAATCGCTACGCTTAACCCTGCGCCAGCCGTTGGCTGAATCCCCGTTGGCAGCGGCGCTGCAAGCGGTGCTGATCCATCACGACGCCTTGCGTCTCTGCTTCCACCAGCAAGAAACAGGCTGGCGACAGGCCTATACCCCGGCCCTCGCTACGCCGCTGCTGGTTACCGTTGATTTAGCGGCGCTGCCAACCGCAGACCAGGCGCGAGAGATAGATGCGCAAACGGCTGCCTGGCAAACGCGCCTGAACCTGGCGGACGGCCCGTTATTTCAAGCAATCTATTTTCGCTGCGTTGCAGACGGTGCCGCCGCAGGCACCGCCGCCGCCGCAGGCGGCGCAGTTGCTGTGCCAGACCAACTCCTGCTGATCGCTCACCATCTGGTTGTGGACGCCTTCTCCTGGCGCATCATCTTGCAAGATTTGCAGACCGCTTACGAGCAGATCGCTCAGGGCAGTCAGGTGATTTTGCCTCCTAAAACTGCGCCCTTCAAAACCTGGGCAGAGCAGATGCATGTCCTGGCGGCGCAGCCAGAAATCGTAGCGGAGATAGGACATTGGCGGGACGTAGCCTCCCTGGATGCTAGTAGCCTACCGCTAGACGGCAGCGCTGCGATGAAGCCAGGCGACAACACGGTGGAAATGGCGCAATCAACGACTTATTCGTTGAGCCAGATGGAGACGGAAGCCTTGTTACGTCAGGCTCCGCGCGCCTATCACACCCGCGTAGCGGATATTTTGCTGGCGGCTCTGGCGCAAACGATGACAGTCTGGATGGGCACAGATTCCGTACTGTTGGCCCTGGAGGAAAACGGGCGTGAAATCGGGGAGGGATTGCCTGACTTCTCCCGCACCGCTGGCTGGTTTACAACCCTCTTTCCCGTGCGGCTATTTGGCGGCGCGACTGAGCCGGGGGAGCTTATCCGCGCTGTCAAAGAGCAACTGCGGGCTGTGCCGCGCCAGGGCGTCGGTTATGGTCTGCTACGCTATTTGCATCCAGAAGGGAATTTTGCGTCCCAACTGCAGGCGCTGCCCCAACCGCAAATCAGTTTTTTGTATTTGGGCCAGCTTATGCAGGGGGCGATAGATTTGTCGTTGTTTGCCGGCATTCACGAAACCAGCCATGAACGAGACCCGCGCTCCCCTCGTCCGTATTTGCTGGATGTTGTCGCTCGCGTGACGGAGCGGCAGCTACACGTCACCTGGACGTATAACCCGCTGTTTCACCAGCCAGCCACAATTGATAATCTGGCCCAATCCTACCAACGCCGTTTGCAGACCCTCATTGACCATTGCCAGACGCAAGAAACCAGCCAGTTTACCCCCTCGGATTTTCCTGAAGCGGGCCTTGACCAGACCGAATTGGACGAACTGGTAGCCTTGTTTGCTCAGGATGATGATTACTGACAGTCATGAAGAACAACATCGAGGACATCTACCCGCTTTCCCCAACGCAAGAAGGGATGCTTTTCCATACGCTGCGCGCCCCACAGAGCGGCGTCTACGTTGAGCAGCTTGTCCTGACGCTGCACACGCCGCTGCCGCTAGACGAAGCCGCCTTTCTTGACGCCTGGCAGCAAACGCTGGCGCGGCACGCGGCGCTGCGCACGGCTTTCGTCTGGGAAAAGCGGGAGAAACCCTTACAGGTGGCGCTGCGGCAGGCGCAACTGCCGTTCACGCGCCAGGATTGCCGGCATCTTTCCCCGGCAGAGCAAGAAACCCACCTCCAATTGTTTTTGCAGGCAGACCGCCAACGGGGTTTCGACCTGAGCAAAGCGCCACTGGTCCGCCTGACCCTGTTTCAAATCGCCGATGATGCCTACGGTGAAGCCTACCAGGCTGTCGCCACATTTCACCACATTATCAAAGACGGCTGGTCTGGCCCTATCATCCTGCGCGATGTTCTCACCTTTTACGAATTCAGGGGACGCTCCGCTGCTCTCCCTTTTCTGCCGTCGCCGCGACCATACCGCGATTACATAACCTGGTTGCAGCGTCAAGACACGGCGCAGACGGAAGCCTTTTGGCGGGAAACGCTGCGCGGTTTTACCGCTGCTACTCCCTTTTCTGTGGATGAGGTTAACCGGGGCGACGGCCATTATGCCCAGATTCACGCTGTGCTGCCCGCTGATGTAACGGCGCAGTTGGCGGACCTGGCCCGCCAACACCAGCTTACGTTGAGTACATTGGTGCAAGGGGCATGGGCCATGCTGTTGAGCGTCTACAGCGGCGAAGAGGACGTCGTCTTTGGCGTGACTATGGCTGGTCGGCCCGCTGAACTGGACGGTCTGACCGAGACGGTAGGCCTGTTCATTAACACGCTTCCCCTGCGCGCGCGCCTGTCTGGGGAACAGCAGCTGATCCCCTGGCTGCAGCGACTGCAAACCGATTTGCTGGCTGTGCGCGCCCACGAGCATAGCTCCCTGGCCGAGGTGCAGCGGTGGAGCGACGTGTCGCCAGGCCAGCCGTTGTTCGAGAGCATTGTTGTCTTTGAGAATTACCCTCTGGATGCCCCGGTCGCTTCAGGTAGCAGCAGCATAGCCGTGCGCAGTGTGCGTTCTGTTGAGCAAACCAACTACCCCCTGACTCTGGCGGCGCTGCCGGGCCCGTCGCTGTCGCTGCTGCTAGATTATGAGCAGGGACGCTTTAGCGTAGATGCTGCCAGCCGGCTGCTGGGTCATCTGCAAACCCTCTTGCAGCAGTTTGCGGCTGACCC
>CAYQYJ010000479.1:0-1153 GCA_964421605.1 uncultured Ardenticatenaceae bacterium
CTCCTTCGTAAAGAACCTTGCACTGTAGGGCAAGCTGTTAGCTTGCCCGCGCAAACTAACCGTTTGCGCTACAAACACATCAACAGAAACAGCGCGCACCCCACCCTCATTTGCTTCTTGACAAAGTGTATTTCATACACTATAATTTGTGTTATTCATACACAAACTGTCGTGCGGCGGCATCAAACCCGCAGCGAAAGGAGTTGAGCAGATGTGGCGGGCAATATTGGCATTGAGCGGCGTAGTATGGGGGGGCAGTCTGGCAGCGGGTTGGCAAATTGCCGGCATTCTGGCTGCCCTCGTTTTTGTGTCCAGCCTGGGCCTGATCATCGCGCGCATGTCGCTGGTGCGCGTGCCTGAGCAGAGCCTCGCCGTCATCTACAACCGGGAGCAGCAGGCGTTTTCACGGCTGCTGCCCAGCGGGCGGCGCTGGCTGCGCCCTTTTGTGGAAGAAGTACGCGCCACCATCCCCCTGGGCGCCGAAACAGCCATGAGCGCCTGCCAGGCGTATACCAATGGCGGCGTCCCCTTGATGGTGCGCTGGCAGGCGACATTTCAAATAGAGCCGCTGAGCCTGCCCCGCGAGTTGCAAGCCAGATTGTCGCTCAAATTGGCGCGCAAGAGCAAGATTATCGTGCAGTCGCACGTGAACAACAGTCTGCAACTGGCGCTCAGCCACTACACCATCCACGATCTCTTTGCCGGCGGCGAGCGCGGACGGCTGGAGCGCGCCGCGCGCCAGGCAGCCACAGAACAATTGGCGCCCTTAGGCATTACCGTGCAGCGCGTCACCATCCAGGAGATGGAACTGCCAGCGCAAGTCCAATCCACCCTGGCGGCGGCGCACGAGCGCGCCGTGCAAACCGAAAGCGAAGCGCGGGCGCTGGCGCAACTGCAAAAAGTGATCAGTCAGTTCTCGGACAGCGACATGCAGCGGCTGGCAGAGTTAGAGCGGCTGCGCGTCATGGGGCAGCATGGCGTGTCGCTGGTGTATCCCCTGGCGGCGATGATGCCGCCGGCAGCCGCCGCCACAACGCCCGCCCCCGCGCCCGCCCACCCCATCACGCCCCCCTTTCACGTAGAACCGCCCCGCCGCGAATTCGCCATTGGCAGCTAACGGGCCGGCGGTGCAAGGCACTGGCCGAACCGTTTT
>CAYQYJ010000479.1:1253-3229 GCA_964421605.1 uncultured Ardenticatenaceae bacterium
CTGTTAGAACTCCTGCGGCCAGTGCCTTGCACCAGAATTGTCATCTGTCGCCGCTTCAGATATAGTTTTGCCATTCGCGTGCTTGATCCACCCGTAAAGGGTTTTCTCGCTGTGCCTGGCAAACCAAGATGACTCCACTCCCCCCGGCAGATACCCCACAAGCGCTGGCAGCGGCCATGGATGCCGGCATCCGCGCTCTGCCCCTGCCCAACACACCCCACCAACGCGCTATGCGCCGCCGTTATTCGCAGCAACTGCGCGCGGCGGACGCCGCAACCGTTTTAGCCGTTGCCCGCACCCTGCTGCATACTTATGGACGGCGCTGGCTGGCCTGCGAACTGGTGCAAAACCACCCGGCTGCCTTTGCCCAGATAGGCCCCGCCGAACTGGCGGAGTTTGGGCAGGGCATGGACAGTTGGGACGCCGTGGACAGCTTCGCCCGCATCCTGGCTGGCCCGGCCTGGCTGCGCGGTCAGGTCAGCGACGATTTGATCCACGCCTGGGCCGGCTCGCCAGACCGCTGGCTGCGGCGGGCGGCGCTGGTCAGCACCGTGGCCCTGAACATGCGCTCCCAGGGAGGACAGGGCGACACCGGGCGCACGCTGGCGGTGTGCCGCCGGTTGGCTGCCGACCATGACGACATGGTGGTCAAGGCGCTCTCCTGGGCGCTGCGCGAACTGGTTCCCCACGATCCGCCCGCCGTATCCGCCTTCCTGGCTGAATACGACGCCGTCCTGGCGGCGCGCGTCAAGCGCGAAGTACGCCACAAGCTGGCTACCGGACGCAAAAATCCCCCCTCCCCTTCCATGAGGTCTGCCCATGACGCTTGAGAACCGCCTGCCCCGCTGGCAAATGATTTTGTACGCTTCTGGCTCCCTGGCTGTGGCCCTCTCCTACCAGTCGTTTGCCACCTACATTCAATTTGTGTACATAGACGTGCTGGGCTTAGCCGCCCGCTGGGTGGGGCTGGCCTGGGCCATTTATGGCGTGTGGAACGCCATCAATGATCCGCTGTCTGGCTACTGGTCAGATAGAACGAAAACGCGCTGGGGGCGGCGCATTCCCTGGATTGCCGGCAGCTTCATCCCCCTGAGCATCACCTTTTACTTCTTGTGGACGCCGCCGGCGGGTCTGGTTGCCGGCAGAAGCACCGGGCTGCTGCTCTACTTCCTCGGTTTCGTGCTGCTGTTCGACTTCTTCTGGACCATCGTGGTCATGAACTGGACCGCCCTCTTCCCCGAAATGGTTCCCGACGAGCGCCAGCGCGCCGTCGTTTCCGCCTGGCGGCAAATCTTCTCCCTGGTGGGGCTGCTCATTGGCGTGGCCCTGCCGCCCGTGCTGGCGGGCGCGGATTGGAGCAACCGCGGCAGCATGGCGCTGCTGCTGGCAGTCGTCACCGCCATCTTTTTTGGCTTGTCCCTCCTGGGCAGCCGCGAGCGGCGCGTCTTTCAACAAGATGCTGCCCTGCCTTTCGCCCAGGCGCTGCGCGCCACCCTGGCGAACCGTGACTTTCTCTTCTTCCTGGGGGCCAACCTGATGATTCAGTTCGTCTTCATGATGCTGGCAGCCACCGTCCCGTTCTACACCAAATACGCCCTGAACATCCAGGGGCCGCTGACGCTGCCCAACGGCATGACGCTGGCGGCGGAGCTGCAGACTTCCCTGTTCCTGGCGGTGGCTTTTATTGTGGCGATGCCGGCAATGCCCATCTGGATGAAGCTGGCGCAGCGGTGGGGGGCGCGGGCTATTTTACAGGTGTGCTGCCTGACCACGGCGACGGCGCTGTTGTACTTCTTCTGGCCTACGGAGTTTTATGCCGGCATTCTCGGCACCACCCTCCTGGGTCTTAACCTGGCTGGCCTGCTCATGCTCACCGACCTGCTGGTGGCGGACGTGGTGGACGCCGACGAACTGACCACCGGAGCGCGGCGCGAAGGCATGTACTTTGGCATGAACGGCTTCGTCATCCGCTTCGC
>CAYQYJ010000480.1:0-3227 GCA_964421605.1 uncultured Ardenticatenaceae bacterium
GATTGCCGGCAAAAATAACTCCACATTGCCAAAGGGGGGCACGGTGTCAATCTGCACGTAAATGATGTCTGGGGACAACTCAACGTGCCCGACGGCATCCGTGCCGCGCACCTGGAACTTGTGGCTGCCTTCTGCCAACCCGCTTACTAGCAGCGACCAGTTTGTCAGTCCGCTGGCTGTTTGCCAGGGGCCTTCGTCCACTTTCACTTCAACTTTCACGACGCCAGAGCGGGCGTCGCTGGCGGTTCCTACCAGCAATACCTGACGGCTTGTGATGAGCTGTCCATTCACGGGGGATACGAAGGAAGAGTTGGGCGGCAGGGCGTCCACAGTCGTGGTGGTGTTCGTTTCGTGGCTGACGCCCAAATTATCGCCAAAGTGCGCCACATTGGTGATAAGGTCGCCATCTTGCAGATCGGAGGCAGTCAAAACAGAAAAAGTCAAGACAGTCTGCGCGGTGTTGTCAACGGTTACAGTCCAATCTATAGCATCCGCCAGAGGGTCAAAGCTGTAAACGCCGCCATCTGCCGTGAGAGTGCCTGCCTGGTAGGTGGTGTGTGCCGGCATTCCATCTACCAGGTTAACCACCAGGGGGAAAGCGCCGCTGTTGCTCAGGGTCAGGGTGTAGGTTAAGGAATCGCCGGGCCTGACATAGCTGGCAGAGGCTATGACGCTCGAACTGTCCAGATTCCCGTCAAGGGGCAGGTCCGGTATGATCCAGATGTCGTGATCAAGGTATGGGAAGCCGCCCTTTTGCTGCGACCAGATGACTTTGACGTGGCCGGGTACGCCCTGGCGCATAATGAATGGCTCCAGCTTATACAGATCCTCTATTGACGTTATCTGTACCCGATCCGACCAGGATAGGCCATCCGGGCTGATACGATAGTAGACGCTAAACGGGCTGCTGGTGTCAGGCTGGTGAGCATAAGCCACCATAAAAGCTCCGCCTTCCAATGCCAGGGGGCGTGAGTCCTGATTGGTGCCGCCGCCGGACACCAGGGTTTCCGCACCGCTCCAATCATAGGGGGCCAGGCTGGTCTTGCTGAAGATTTGCATGTTGCTGGTGCCTACCTCATAGGTAACCAGGTACAGCCCGTCGCTATCTCGTTTGGTCAGGCGCGCCAGAGCCGCTGGGCCGTCGCTAACCTGGGTACGGTCATGATCCCAGGTGACGCCGCCATTGGTAGAGCGAGCAATATAACTCGGCTCGCCCATGCGATTGTAAGTCATGGTGAGAGAGCCGTCTTCTTCCAGGATGACGCTGGGGTTGACCTCGCCTGTGCTGTTCCATCCCAGGCTAACGGAACCTTGTTCTGTCCAGGTGAGACCATCCTCAGAGGTGGCGCGGTAGATACGAAAATTGCTGAAAGCGTCTCCCTTATGGTAAAAGAGGGCAAGGTTGCCTGGTCCCAGTTCTACCAGGGATGGGTGGCGCTCATTGCTGAATGAGTCAATGATGGGAAAGGGAGTGCTCCAGGAGAGCCCATCATTGACTGATAAGGTGGCGTACAGGTCGCCGGAAAAGGAATCAAGATTGAATTTTTCAAAAACCAGCAGCAGTTGGTCGTTCTGCTGCCGCAGCATAACACTCTGGTAGTTGCTGTCCGGATCAACGTAAACGGGAATCCCATTGGACTGAGCAAAGGCGTGGCTTAAGCTAAACGCGGCTAAGAACACACCAAGCAAAATCAGGCAAGATTTATAGGTAGACATAGCAGCCGCCTGGTTGTTTAGCCCGATGCTAATCGGGGCTATAGGGGGTTGAAAGCGCTTTGCCGGCATAAGTGTCATGTGGCGGGAGCTAACCTGGCCGGCGATGGCGCTGGGGAACCGTTGTTCAATAGAGGGAGAGAGGTGAACGGCGACCTGGTTGGCTTCATGAAGGAGGACAATAATTCATTGCCGGGGTGATACCGCTACCACGCTATCTTGTGAGAATGGATTTGGGTAGTTAAGTCGTTGTTAAGACTCTCTGATCTGCTTCATGTTGATGAGCAGATAATTTATGCTACTGACAATAGATTAGGAGTGACATTAAGATTTGTCAATATGTTTGAGTGACAAAACGGGTGAAAAATATCGGCATTGGGCAATTTTAGGCGCATATGCGCCAAAATTGCCCCTAAAGATGGGTGTCAGCCGTGATTTGATAGATTGGTTCAATCTGGAAGATTGAACCAATCTAACCCATCATTTTACGCTTGACGGAACAATAGCCTGGCGCGCCAATTATTTTGGGTAAAAGGCGGCGGGAAACGAAAAAAGGCGGAAATTCGCGCTTTTTGCTTGCTTTGCAGCCAGGATTTACAGCAAAACCTGATCAGGCAGCAGGTAACTTATAAATCACTCGGTCACAATGTGAAATAGGAAATAGTAGCTAACGGGCTGGGGAGAGGCGTTCAGGAGGTTCGGTTGATTTTGGGGGAGTAGGTGAAAGCCACCGGGCGGGCTAACGTCCAATCAAACTCTTTTATTTTGTTTGCTCCCAAGGAAATCAATGCTTCATACACCGTTTGTACGTCTTGTCGCAGCCGGGCTACGTCTACGCCGCGGCACGATTCGGGCAAGGGGGTTAGCCATTGCTGCACCCGCAGCAACATTTTGACGGCCCCGCGATAATTTTCGCGCTCAATTTGCAAATAACAGACGGCTATTTGCAGGATGGCGCGGTATAGGTCGCGCCCTGGGCCTTTATCAGCCATCCAGGCGTGTTCCAGTTCTTCGTGCGCTTCGTAGTAGTAGCCCTGGTTAAACAAGAGTATGCCTTGTTCGCCTTGTGTGGATAAAGGTTCGGCGCAGGCGAGGGCGGCAGCAGCGCTGTCTGGCACACGGGCGTGCTTTTCAATGAGTTCTGGCAGCGCCGCGGCAAAGCGAGAACGGGCGACAACGGCGTCTGCGCCTACGCCCTGCGCCATTCGGGCGCTTTCGCCGTCTATGTGCGGCCCAAAGCAGAGGATGGGCAGCCGGCGAGTCGCCGGGGACGATTTCAGGTTGGCGATCCAGGGTCGCCAGGGGATTTTGTCGTTGGTCAGGTCGAAAATGAGCAGGGCGGGCTGCCAGCGCACGAGTTGTTCTACCAGTTTGCCGGCACGCCCGGATAACTGCTCTCCAGGTACAGGGTAAGGGAGTGGGGGTGCTTCCTCCCCTAGTTCGGCGGCGTCGCCAATCCAGGTCACGCGGTAACCCAACCGCTGCGCCGCATTCTCAATCTTGACGGCAAACAG
>CAYQYJ010000481.1:0-3191 GCA_964421605.1 uncultured Ardenticatenaceae bacterium
ATAAGGGGCTGGCTGGCATGCCTGTACCCGCACCTGATCCACGAACCACCCCTCGCGCCCAAAAGCCACGTCTGTGCCCAGACGAAAACGGAACTGCACCGTTTCGCCGGCATAGGCGTCCAGGGAGACGATAGAATCCAGCCATTTCTGCGGGTCGCCGCACCAGGCGCGGCGGTTAGCCAATGGGTTGCCCCAGTCGTCGCTGACCAGCCCATCGTAAGGATCGGTTTGCAATTCGGCGTCAAGCTGTGTCCAGAAGACGCCGTTGGTAGAGATTTCCAGGATGCCGCCGTCGCGGCAGCCCGCATCCAACAGCGCCGCGCCGTCGTCTATGGCTTGATAATTCCAGAAGCGGAGGGAGAGGGGGGAAGCGTCTGCCGGCAGCGCCACCGCCGGCGAGATCAGGTACTGGTTGCTCAGGGCGTTGATGGCTTCGGCGTGGAAACTGTAGCTGCCCTCATAAACCCGCTCCGCGCTGCGCGTCCAGGTGTCGCCGCTGCCGCCATGCGTCCACCCCGTCTCCTCTTCCTCAAAACCGGTTTGATACACGTTCACAGGGATCGTTCCCTCGCTGCACAACCCCGGCAGGGGAGCGGTGAGGAAGGTGAAGGCGGGCGCGGTTGGGCCGGTGCCGCAGCCGTTGTGCGGGCGAACGCGCCAGTAGTAGCGCGTATTGGGGAGAAGCGGGCGGTGCAGGGCATAGCTGTTGCCGGCAATCTCCGCCGCAGTAAAAATGATTGTGGCAAAAGCCGGATCGGCAGCCACTTCCAGGTCATACCACAGTTCCGCGCCTGGGCTGTTCCATTGAAAGGTGGGCTGGCGCGGCGTGTTGGTTTCCCCATCTGCCGGCAAGAGCAACAACGGCGCATCTGGCGCGCCCTGCCCCAGCCCCAACGCTGCCGTCGTCGTGCGGCTGCCGCCGGGGATAAAGCCCGTTATCGCCAGCGTATACAGTCCGGCGGCCGCCTGCGCGGTGTTTTGAATGTGCAGCGTCGTCGAAGTTGCCGGAGGCAGCGGGTTTTGGTCAAACTGGCTGGTAGCGCCTGGCGGCGCGCCAGACACGCTGAGCCAGACCGGGTCGTTGTAGTTGGGAATTGCGCCCAGGCTGATCGTGTAAGCGGCTGCAGCGGGGGCGCACACGTCCAGGCGAGCCGGCGCAGCCGTTAACAACAGGGCGCAGTTGGCGCACACCAGCGCGAAATCCTGGTCGGTCAGGTCGCCATTGTAAGGGACGCCATCCCCCGCGATATTGCTGCCCTGCACGCTGATCGTCACATAACTGCCGGACGTGGGCAGGAACACGTTTTCCAGATTGTTCAACATATCTGCCGCGCCGCCAGGGATAGACCAGCCTGCGGCAAACCGGTTGCCGCGATAGGTCAGCCCATTGGTACTCACGGTCAGGTCCAGGTCATTTACCAGCGCCGGGTTTGCCCCTGGCGCGGCGGCGGCGTCTGACCAGGCCAGGGTGATTTTGAGCGGCTGCGATGGGTTCGCCGCCCGCACGTCTAGCTGCCAGGCGTCGCCGCTGTGGCTCAGGATAGTTTCCTGGTCGAAAGCCAGTAGGGGGGCGGTGGCTTGCAACAGAGAGTCCAGATGAATACGCCCCCAACCTTCGTGTACGTTAGGCACGTCAGGCGCGCCCATGTCTACGGCGCTGTTGACCAGCAACGCCTTCGCCATCGCCGGGCTGAAATCCGCCCCCTGATGGTGGGCGCGCCACCATTGGCTGAGGAGAGCCAACGCCGCCGAAGCGTGCGCGGCTGCCTGGCTGGAGCCGCTGCACAAGGCGTAGAGGTCATTGTTGCCAGGGAGGGGCGCGGCGCAGTAGCCGCCTGTATCGTTGCGCGTGGAGGCGATGGCGTTGCCGGGGGCAGCGACGGTGGGAACCCAACGCCCATCGGCGGCGGGCCCGCGGCTGCTAAAGCTGGATACCTGATCAATATCGCCCACGCGGTAATTTTCGCTGCTGGCAACGACGATGAGGTTCTTGGCTTCTTTGGGGGCGGTCAGGCCATTGTCGCCGTAGTTGCCGGCAGAAAACACCTGTATAAACGGTTCGGCTACATCCGCTGTATCAAAGTTACCGTCGCGCGCCATCAAGTCGTGGATGCGTTCGCTGCTCTGGTAGCCATGTTGCAGCCCTTCGCCCGTCGTCCAGGAGTTATTGCCGCCTACCGCCCCGCCCAGCAGCGCCTGCTTGCTGTTCTCCTGCCACCCGCCCAGGGGGGGCCAGTTGCTGCCAGAAAGGGGGTTCATGGCAAAGAGGCGCGCTCCTGGGGCTGCGCCCAGGCCATAAAGATACCCATCATTGTCGCTCATGCCTGTGGCGGCGTCGCCGGCGAGAATGCCGGCAACGTGCGTCCCATGCCCCCCATTTTCACAATCGCTGCCGGGCTGCCCTGGTGGATCGCAGGCTCCAGGAAACGAATACCCGCCCACGATCCGCTGGCTCAAATCCGGGTGGTCGTAATCCACCCCCGTGTCAATCACCGCCCAGGTGACGCCCGCGCCATTGTAGCCCACATCGCCCAGCCAGTCGCCATAGCCGGGCCAGGGCGCGCCGTCGGCGTAATTGCCGGCAACGATCTGGTCGGACATCTCATCTTCCAACTCTGGTTGGGGACTGATGTACCCCAGCCACAGCGCCGTTTCCAGCCGGGCGACGGCGGGAATGGCGGCGGCGGGCAGAATCAGCACCGCCTCGTAAAAGGCGCGGTCTGGCTGCGCGGGATAAATCTGCACCAACTCCGCCCCCAGTCGCGCCAGCGCCGCCAGCGTATCCGCCAGACGCCCATCGTCATAAATGAGTGCGCCCACCTGTGCAATCCGCCCATCGCTGCGCCGCAGCGCGTCTGGCTGCGCCAGTTCCGGGCTTATTTTATACGCGGGGTGGTAGCGTCCCTGCCAGCGCACAAAGTCGAAACGGTCGTGCAGCGCCGCCGCTGCGCCATCAGACCACAGCAGGTATGTATAATGCGGGTAATATTGCAGCACGCGCCAGCCGTGAGCCTGTATCTGCGCCAGCCAGGCGTCCTGGGTTGGGCCTGTTAACTGCACCAGAGAGAATCCGGCGGCGGCGGCAGAGGCGCGCAAAGCCGCCGGCATCTCTGGTTCGCCCTCTTGCAAGGGATCAAACTGGTACTGGTTGACGTGAATGGTCTGGCGGGGCAGGGGGGCCGTGCCGGCAT
>CAYQYJ010000482.1:0-3183 GCA_964421605.1 uncultured Ardenticatenaceae bacterium
AGGAGTGTTCCATGCGCAAAGGAATGATCATTCTGTTCATTTTGGCGACAGCGATTTTGTTTCTCTGGAGTTGGGAAAGGGCGTTGTTGCCGGCATCGCATGCGGCAGCGGCGTCTATAACGGGGACAGGGCGACACGTGGCTTTAATTGGAGAGCCTACAAACATCCTCAGCGTGACGCAGGGGCTGGCAGCGGCGCAGGCTTTGAAACCGCTGCGCACCTACAGCCAGACGAATAGTTACATCCGTGAAGCGCCGCCGCCCATCGGCGGGCAGGTTTACCCGCCTGGGTCAATCGTGCAGCTTTATGAAGTGACCACAGACACGCTGCACGCGGGTCAGGTGTTGTCGCAGGTAGTCGCCGCGGCCGCGCTGTTCAGCGTCACAGCGACAACGGAAAATCTGGGCTGGCTTTCCTACCTGCCTGGTCGCGTCATTCTCAGCGGCACTTGTACAGAGATTGACATTGTGGTTTCGCTGCTGCCAGGGCTGACAGAACTGGCGCGGCTGCCGCTGCGCACAGTCACGCTGCCGCCGGGATGCAATGAAGTGCGGCTCTATGCGTTGGCCGAGACATCCGTCAGCGCCGTGGTAACGCAGATAAACAGTATGGGCGTGGTCTCAGCCGGCCCAGATTACCTGATTATTGGCGCGGATGAGGAGTATGTGGCAGGTAGTCCGGCGGGGCCACAGGAGCCAGACGCGCCGCCGCTAAATGCCGCGCCATCTACCTGTCTGGGGAACGACGTGCGCGTGGTTTTGTTCGACACGCTGCCGTACGCTGTGGAGCCCGCCGACGGCGGTGTGCCCGTCGCCATAGCTGGGGCGACGGTAACGGCCTCGGCGCCTTATACGCTGCCAGAAACCCTGCCCGTAGGGGCGTATGCTGTGCCGGCACATGGCACATTCGCCGCCAGCACTGCCCTGGTCGTGGCGCCCGAGGCTGACGTGCATCTGGTGCGGGTGTTGAACGACACGGGCATTGGAAACCTGTTCACGCTGCTCCAGGCCATGAGCGTCATGGTAACGCAAACGCTGGCGGTAAGCGACACGCTGGCAGGGGCAGTATTTAATTACAGCCTGGTGATTGAAGCCAGCCCTAGCAACGTAACGACAACGGTGGGCATTGCGCAGGTGTTGGAGACGGTGGGGAATGCCGGCATTGTGCAAGTCGCCGCTGCCGGCAATGACTCCGCCTTTACCACTGCGCCGCAGCCGATGCCCTTCCCCGCCGCCGACGAGAACGTATTGGGCGTCACTGCCGTCACCTGGCAGGGAGAACTGGCTTGCTACGCCAACCAGGGAGACGTGGCCCTGTTGGGGGGCGGCATTTCGCGCGATGCGGGCGACTGCCAGATTGCGACATTAGTCGCCGCCTGCCGGCATGGAGGACATCCCGAATATTGCGTCACAGGCTGGGACCCGGACACATCGTTTACCACGACACAATATGATTGGGGATTGGGCACGTCGTTTGCGGCGCCGGGGGCAGCCGCGCTGGCGGCGCAGTTAATGGCTTGCAGCGTCGCGCCGTGGACGCCGCCAGCGGCAGTGTACGCAGAGTTGTTAGAGTTGGCTGTGCCAGGGAGTGATGGGGCGCTGGGTGCGGGGGTCTTGCCGAATTTTTATCTGCTGTCGGCAGGTCAAATCTATCTGCCAATAGTACAAAAAAGCGAGGCTTCTCTCGCAGCGGGCGCTGGAAGAGAAGCCTCTAGGGAGCCATAAGCGGGGTGGACCACTAACAGGCGCTAGCAGTATCTCCACCCCTTGGGGGAGCCACTATTATTCTACTGTGCTGTCGTTTTTTGTCAAATTTTGCCTGTTTCTCGCGCTTTTCGCTCCCTTTTAAGCCCACAACGTGACGGTGACGGCGTCGCCGGCAGCCAGGCCATTGGCATCGGCGGGGATGCAAATCAAGCCATCCGCGCGGGCTAAAGTAAAAATCAGGTTGCTTTTACCAAAGACGGGTTGAGCCAGGTAGCCCACAGGGGTGGGCTGCAGGCGCACGGCTACCCACTCTTCGCGCCCGGCTTGCGAAGCCAGATTCAGCCCCAAACGGGCGGGCACGGCGGCACGGGGTCGCTGCTGGCGCAAGCCCAGGTGGGTTTCGATCAGCGGGGTCAGGAACAAACTGGCAATCACCAGCGCACTCACCGGGTTACCAGGCAGACCAATAACCGCTTTGTCCGCGCAGACTGCCAGGATGGTGGGTTTGCCAGGGCGGATGTTGATGCCATGCACCAGCACGCCAGGCGGACCCAGTTCGGCAATCGTTTGCGCCGTCAGATCGCGCACACTGACGGAGGAGCCTGCCGTGAACACAACCACGTCGCATTCAGCCAATGCCCGCACTGCCGCATGGCGAAAGGCTGTTATCTGGTCAGGAATGATGTCGTAGGTGACCGGCTGCCCGCCTGCCTGCGTCACCAGGGCTTTCAAGGTGTAGGTGTTGACGTCGTAAATCTGCCCCGGCTGCAGCGGCTGGCCCGGCGGAACCAGTTCGTCGCCGCTGGAGAGAATGCCGACGCGGGGACGGCGGGACACAGCCAGTTCGGTAATGCCCAAAGCCATCAAGCCGCCAATCTCGGCGGGGCGCAGCCGGCTGCCGGCAGCGACAACTATATCCCCCACGTCTACATCCTCGCCCGCGTGAATGACATTTTCGCCATGAGCCACAGGGCGCCACAGTTCTACTTCGCTGGCTAATGACGTCTGGGTGTACTCGATCATGACTACCGCGTCGGCGCCCGACGGTAACATGCCGCCCGTATGAATCAGCCCACATTCGCCAGGCTGCAAGGCAAAACCAGCCGCGGCGCCCATCGGTGTTTCCCCAACAAGGCGCAGGTATGCCGGCAGACTATCGCTGGCGCCATGCGTGTCGGCGGCGCGCACGGTGTAACCATCCACTGCCGAACGGGAAAAAGGCGGCAGAGAGCGCGGCGCAGAGACATCAGCAAAGGCGACGCGACCCAGCGCATCAGCGACGGCGATGGTCTCCGGCTGGCAGCGCGCGGGCACAGCCGCCAGAAGGCGAGCCAGGGCGGCGGATGGGGAGATCAGGTCGAGGAATTCAGACATGCGTGCGCCCATTATCATGCAACTGCGGCAGCCTGTCCAGCAAAGGGGAGAATTGGGCGGGCAGCGCGCTTGCAGACCCTTGCCAACTGCATACAATTGACCA
>CAYQYJ010000483.1:0-3172 GCA_964421605.1 uncultured Ardenticatenaceae bacterium
CGGGACGCTGCCGGCAGGCGAACTGCGCAAGATGAAACAATTCCGCTTTCAGTTGTTGCATCGCTGGCTGGTAGAGCATTTTGAACCATGCCGCGCCGCCGACATTGCCGGCGGCAAAGGGTTGCTGGCTTATCTGTTGCAGCAAAGCGGCTGGCAGGCGGTAGTGGTAGACCCTGTGCCGCAGCCGCTGCCTGATAAGTACAAGGATATTGCCAGCGACAGCCGGGTGCGGCTTCCGGCTGCGGTCAGCGTGCCGCATATAGATGTGGGTTTTGAACGCCAGATGGCGCGTCGCTTTGACCTGTTAATAGGCTTGCACGCGCATGGCTGTAATGTCGCCGTGATTGAGGCGGCGGCAGCCTTTGGCTGTGGTTTTGTGCTGCTGCCTTGCTGCATTATTGATGAGCCGTTCTACCCGCCATTGGGCGTGCATTGGCTGGAAAGCCTGGCAGCCTACGCAGTCAGCCAGGGGCATACGGTATACCCCTTCCGGCTGAACTTCAAGGGGCAAAATATTGGCTTGTGCGCCCCTGGTCGTTGCCGTTTGCGCGGTGGGGCGCAGAACGAGAGGGCTATGGCAGAGATGGCAGCCCTTTACGCGCACGGGAATACAGATGGAGTCTGAGCGGCTGCGAATTTTGGACCGCCTGCAAGCGGGCGAGATTACCGTGGACGAAGCGCGGGAGATGCTGCGCACGTTGACGGGCGACGGCCCGCTGCCGGCATCTTCCCGCCCTCCCACGCCGCCAGAAAATCCGGCTGCGCCAGAAGACCTGTCCGGGGCTATCCGGCTGGCGGAGCAGCCCAATCCCCTGGCTGCTGCTGCGCCGGCGCCTGATTTTGACCGGCTGCGCCGCCGCTGGCGTTGGTTTTTTGCCCTGAGCGTCATAGGGGTGGCTGCATTAGGGGCGCTGTTGGTGTCCATGACCCAAACGGCTGCCGGGCAGGTAACGGCGGCGTTGGTATGCACCTGGCCCCTGTTTGTGGGCTGTGTGATCGGGGCGCTGCTGGCGATATGGAGCCGGCGGGCGCAGTGGGCGCAGGTGCGCGTGGAACAGCAAAATGGCAAACGGCTGCGGCTAAGTTTGCCTGTGCCCGTGCGGTTCGTAGGGGGTCTGGTGGCGCTGGTGCGAATGGTGGTTCCGCCGGCGCGGCGGCGGTGGGAAAATGCCGGCGCGCTCCTCACCGACATGCGCCAATCCTCCAACCGCGAGCCGCTGCTGCTAGACATTCACGACGATACAGGCGTGCACGTACAGGTGTTTGTCGGTTAAAACCAGGCGCGGCCAGACTCAGACGGCGGTGGTTGAAATTTTGCCCTGGCGGACGTATCATCTGGCTGTACAGTTTATGCCCATCCTGCTCGTTGTCGCCTGCCAGACAGGCTTACCCCGGCGACAGCCTGGGCGCAGATTCGCCCCATCGGGGCGTAAGGAAGAAGCAAATGATACGAACCCAAACTGTGAACGATGCCCACCGTCTGCGCGCGGCGCAGTTAGACATGCCCCCCCGTTTGCTGCTGGGACCTGGCCCCTCCAATGCCCATCCGCGCGTGCTGCAAGCGATGAGTATGCCCCAGGTTGGTCACCTGGATCCCCGCTTCATCGAACTGATGAACGAACTGCAAGAGATGCTGCGGTATGCCTGGCAAACGGACAACGCCCTCACCGTTCCCGTCAGCGGCACGGGCAGCGCCGGCATGGAAGCGGCGCTGGCAAATATGATTGAGCCAGGGGATGTAGTTCTGGTTGGCGTTATGGGTTACTTTGGGCAGCGCATGGTGGACATGGCTGGGCGGTATGGCGCGGAAGTACACCAGTTGACCCAAACGTGGGGCGAAGCCTTTACCCTGGACGAACTGCGCGCCGGGTTAGAAAAATATCGTCCAGATGTGCTGGCGCTGGTACACGCCGAAACTTCGACCGGGGCGCGCCAGCCATTGGAAGGCGTCGCCGAACTTTGCCAGGCTTACGGCTGCCTGCTGCTGCTGGATACCGTCACCAGCCTGGGCGGGCTGCCTTTGTTCCTGGACGACTGGGGCGTGGACGTGGCTTACAGCGGCAGCCAGAAATGCCTGAGCTGCCCGCCAGGGTTAGCCCCCCTCACCCTGGGCCCGCGCGCCGTGGCCCGGCTGCAGCGGCGGCAAACGCAGGTCGCCAACTGGTATCTGGATATGTCCCTGGTGAGCAAATATTGGGGCCCTGATCGCACCTACCACCACACGGCGCCCATTACCATGAACTATGGCTTGCGCGAGGCGCTGCGGCTGCTGGTGGAAGAAGGTCTGGAAGCGCGCTGGGCGCGACACCAGGCGAACGCCGAACTGCTGTGGGAGGGGTTGGCGGCGATGGGCCTGGAATGCCATGTGGCGCGGGAGATTCGCCTGCCCAGCCTGACGACGGTACGCATTCCGCGCGGCGTAGATGGCAAAGCGGTGACGCGCCAACTGCTAGAGGAGTACAACATTGAAATTGCCGGCGGGTTGGGACAACTGGCGGGCAAGGTGTGGCGCATTGGCTTGATGGGTTTCAACAGCCGCGCCGAAAACGTGACGCTGCTGCTCAGCGCATTGGCGCGGGTGTTAGGGCGCTCATGACGACTGACCTGCCGGTCTACGAGGCGGTTATTTTTGATTTTGATGGCACGCTGATGGACAGCGAAGTTACCCATTTGCAGCTATACCAGCAGTTGGGCGCGCAAATCGGCTTCGACATGACGGCAGGGCGGTATATGCGCGACTTTCTGGGGCAAACGGATGAAGCCATCATTGGCGCGATAGCCATCGAATTGGGTCGGCCTGCGGACGCGCCCGCCTGGATAGCCCGCAAGCAGCGCTGGTTTTTCGAGCGTCTGGCAAGCGGGCAGATTCCCGAAATTCCTGGGGCGACAGCCTTTGTGCGGCAGTTGGCGGCGCAGGGCGTGCCCATGGGCGTGGGAACCAGCGCCATTGCCGCCGAGGTGCAGTTGGGGCTGGCGGGATTGGGGCTGCTGCCCCTGTTTCGCACGGTGGTGTCGGCGGATATGGTGGATGCCGGCAAGCCCGCCCCCGACATCTATCTGCGCGTTGTTCACGACCTGGGCGTACCGCCTGACCGCTGCCTGGTATTTGAGGATTCTGTGGCTGGAGTGACGGCGGCGAAAAATGCCGGCATTCCCGCCATTGGCATCGGTT
>CAYQYJ010000484.1:0-3158 GCA_964421605.1 uncultured Ardenticatenaceae bacterium
GGGGCGCCTCCCCGCCCAAAATAGCCAAAAAAAACAGGTGTCAGCCCCGCCGCAGGCGGAGCTGACACCCACCACGATTAAGTGCAGCGCTATCAGCGGTAAATTTCTGGCGGCAGATTCTTAAATCGGTCACTCAGCTTCCGTATCTGCCCCGCCATTCACGCGCGAGAGCTTGCCTTCGCGGATAACAGCCACGGAAGCAACAGTGTCGCCATCGTTCAAATCAATCACCCGCACCCCCTGAGCATACCGCCCCTGGCGGGAGATGCTGTTCACAGAGGTGCGCAAGATAATGCCATTGCTGGAAATGCAGGTCACTTCATCCTCTTCCAACACCACCCGCGCGCTGACGATCCTGTCTCCCCTATCCACCAGGTTCATGACTGTGACGCCCTGTCCATAGCGACCCTGTTTGCGGAATTCGTCCAGATCGGTGCGTTTACCATATCCCTTTTGCGTGATCAGCAGCAAATCAGAGTGCGACAGCACGACATCCGCCCCGGCCAACACGTCGTCGTCAGCCAGCCGCATAGCGTACACACCCTGGGCCGTTCGCCCCATGGCCCGCACATCCTCTTCATGGAAGCGAATGCCCTTGCCCCGTTCACTGACCAGGATCAGGTCATGCTTTCCCGGCGTTATCTTCACCCAACCCAATTCGTCGTCATCCTCCAGGTTGATGGCGATCAGGCCCGTAGAGCGCACATTGCTGAAGACGCTGACTTCGGTGCGCTTGATGCGCCCTTTGCGCGTCACCATTGTCAGGTAGCCGGCGTCGTTAAAGCTGTGTACGGGTAGAGCTACCGTAATTTTCTCGTCCTGCTCCAGCGGCAGGATGTTCATCAACGAAGTACCCTTGGCGGTGCGGTCCAGTTCGGGAATCTGGTAGGTTTTGTCTGCATACACCTTGCCCCGATTGGAGAAATAAAGAATGGTGTTCAGCGTGCCGGCAGCAAACAAGTGTTCCAGTTCATCTTCTTCGCGTCGCCCGGCGCCGATCAAGCCCTTGCCCCCGCGATGTTGCAAACGATAGGCAGTGATAGGGGTGCGCTTGATATAGCCGCGTTGAGTAATGGAGATGAGCACATCCTCATCCTGAATCAGGTCTTCTATCCGCAGTTCTGTGTCTGTGCCGGGCGTGATCTGGGTGCGGCGAGCGTCCCCATACTTCTCCTTGAGGTCAACCACATCCTCACGGATAAGCCCCAGAATCTGACTGCGATCCACCAGCAGCCCTTCCAAATATTCGATACGGGTGTTGACTTCGCGGTATTCGTCTTCGATTTTCCGTTGTTCCAACGCTGCCAGCCGGCGCAGTTGCATGTCTAGGATCGCCACTGATTGGGGCTCGGTCAGACCGAAGCGCTCCATCAGTCGTTCTTTGGCCATGTCGGCGTCTGGGGCGCGGCGGATGGTCTCGATGACCACATCCAGATATTCAATGGCTTTGAGTAGCCCTTCCAGGATATGCTGCCGCCGCCGCATTTTTTCGAGTTCAAACTGGGAGCGGCGCGTAATGACTTCGACGCGGTGGTCAATGTGGATTTGCAGCGCCCGCTTCAAAGAGAGCAGGCGGGGGTTGCGGTCCACCAGGGCCAACATTTGCACGCCAAAAGTACTTTGCAGGGCGGTGTGTTTATATAGCAGGTTGAGCACTTTGAGCGGTTGGGTGCCCTTTTTTAGCTCAACGATAATGGAGATGCCATCCCGGTCAGATTCGTCGCGCAGATCGGAAACGTCGGGCAGTTTGCCGGCACGCGCCAGTTCCGCGATCTTCTCAATTAACGTGGACTTATTCACCTGGAACGGGATTTCCGTAATATTGATGCGCTGCCGCTCCAACTTGCCGGGCATATCTTCAATCGTCGCTTTGGCCCGCATCACAATGCGACCGCGCCCGGTGGCAAAAGCGGAACGGATGCCTTCGCTGCCCACAATCAGGCCCGCCGTAGGAAAGTCCGGCCCTTTGACAAACTGCATCAAATCGTCCAGCGTAATGTCATCCTGAGTTTCTTGATTGTCTAGCAAATAACAAAGCGCGTCGCAAATTTCGCTCAGATTATGGGGGGGGACGTTCGTCGCCATACCCACGGCAATGCCTGACGAGCCGTTGATAAGGAGGTTCGGCAGGCGAGCCGGTAAAACCAACGGTTCTTTCTCGCTGCCATCAAAATTTTCGCCAAAATCTACCGTATTCTGGTCAATATCTTGCAGCAACTCCATAGCTATGCGGCTGAGACGAGCCTCGGTGTACCGCATGGCGGCAGCGCCGTCGCCGTCAATGCTGCCAAAGTTGCCCTGCCCATCCACCAACGGATAGCGCAGTGAAAACTCCTGGGCCATGCGCACCATGGCGTCATAGACGGCTGCGTCGCTGTGCGGGTGATATTTGCCCAAAACTTCCCCCACAATACGCGCGCTCTTGCGATGGGGTGAGTTGGGCCGTATCCCCATGCTGTTCATGGCGTGCAAGATACGGCGATGCACGGGCTTGAGACCATCACGAGCATCGGGGAGGGCGCGCGCGACGATGACGCTCATGGCGTAATCGAGATAGGCGTCCCGCATCTCCTTGTTGATATCAACGTTGTTGATTATACCGGGGTTCAAGGCGACCTCCATGTTTCGCTGCCAGGCCAACACACGCCGTCTTCAAGTTGATTCAGGGAGTGGTTAGCCTTATCAGACCCACTATTTCCCACACCCTTTCGCCATATCAGACGCTTATTCGCTGTGTCTGCAGACAACTTTCCTGCCCGCTATTTTGCTGGCTGCCGAAGGGTATGAAAGCAATTTTTTCTCTGGTAAAACAAAAAAATGCCACCAAAAGTGGGGTGGCATTTCACCCATAAAATTATACACTATTTCCCCTATTTTTACGAGTTTTGACAGGGTCGCACGTGGCGGTCAGAATACAAAAATCCGCCAGATTTTTGTATTCTGGCGTGCCAAAGTAAGGCGAGTTGCCAACCTCCCCCTTACTCATGACGGCCCATCTGTCTATCTACGTGCGCACCTTTTTTGTTTTGCGCGAAAGTCATGGATCTTCCTGCGTGTGTGCGTGGGGAATTGGTTGGGGATGGCCCATGGGGAACTTTCCATTGGCTGCTGGCGTCTCAAGAGCAGATTCACATTTCCAGATTGGTTCAATCTCGCCG
>CAYQYJ010000485.1:0-3144 GCA_964421605.1 uncultured Ardenticatenaceae bacterium
TTCGGGGAGGGTGAGGGAGACGCGGGTGTAGGCGTTGGGGGCGCTTTCGATGGCGAGGGCGCCGCCGATGACGGCCATCATGGTGCTGTGCAGGGCCAGGCCTTGCCCGCTGCCGGCGTCAGCGCGGCGCTGAAACTGATCGGCGTTGGGCTGGGTAGTCAAGCCTACGCCATTGTCTTCTATTTGCAGTTGCAAACCGTCGGTATGGCAAAGGGTTATGGTCAGGTGCAAGGGGCGGTCGCCGCGTCCGTGGACGGCGGCGTTGCGCATGGCTTCGCGGGCGGCATAGTAGACGACTTCCGCAGTGAGGGGGGAGATGCCGGCAAGCCGTTGGGCGGCAGCGGGCGTTACCTGCCAGGTTACCTGGTCGAAGGCGTGAGCAAATTCTCGTTCTGTCAGCCGCTGCAATGCCGGCAGCAGCCCCAGCCGGGCCACTTCCGGCGCGCTGGTGGTAGGCATGGCATGAAGCAGGTCGGCTATCTGGCGGTGGGTCTGGCTCAACTGGGTTATGGCGGAGGTCACAGCATCGCCAGCGGGGGCGGCGCTGAGGGTGATCAAGGCGGTCTGCAAACCGGGCAAGATTTCATCGTGCAGCACGCGCCGCGTTTGCTGGTCAATGAGCTGGCTCTGCGCCAGCCGTTCGCGCTGTAAGATCATCAACCGCCGCGCCATTTCGGCGCTGGCCTGGGTGTCAATCAGCCGTTCGCCGCTGATGCGGGCAATCTCGATTTCTTCTTGGGTGTACAGGCCAGCATTTTGCTTTTCCCCCAGTAGAAAAACGCCAATCAAACCGCGCTGGCTCCACAAAGGCACAGCCCAGATCGCGCCGCCGTAATTCTGGGGATCAACGGCAACGCTGCCGCTGTCCGGCGTGGTAAACTGGCGGGATAATGAGTCCACTACAGGTGCAGTGGCTGTTAGAGCAGATGGGTAAACAAGGGGCGGGCCAGCCAGCGGCGCCAGCGGTCCCCAGGCGACCAGATAAGCGACCTTAGCGCCTAAAACGTCGGCGCAAAGGGTGTGAAAGGGCGTGGCCGTATTGACGACAGGCGAACTGGTTTCCGTGAGCAACTGGTCGTAAAGTCCCTGGCTGGCGACAAAGGGGCGCAAATGGTCAATGTACCGTTCTCGTTCGGCGTAGGAGCGCCAGCTAAAGAGGGCAAAAAAGAGGGTCATGAGCAGGGTGGTCAGCAGCAGGGGGTAAACGGGATGCCACTGGATGACGGCTGCGCCGCCGCCAATCAAGCCATAGCCCGCCGCCAGAATGATGGCGCGCCGCCAGTGGCGCTGCAAGCCGCGGCGGGGCAGGCTGCGCCCGGTGAAGATTTCGTAGGAGACGATAGCCTGCCCCAAGAAGAGAATGGCCTGGCTGATGATGCCGGCAATCAACAGATCCACCCAGGCAATCGTGCGGCGCGCGGTCAGGACAAACTCGTAGAAAGAGAGACGTTGGGCGCTTTGCACTACCCACAGCATCACGCCCGCCACCAGCAGGCTGACAAGCAGGAGAGCCAGGGCCGCGCCCACCAGCCAGGGGCGGGCGCGCTGCCGGGCAGCCGCGCCCATGACGCGGGCGGAGGGGCCGGGGCGGCGCAGGGCGTCCAGGGAAAGACCAATGCAGAGGATGACATAACCCGAGTAGCCTAATGCCAGCAGGGGAATGCCGGCAATGGACCAACGAATAAACAGGCGCAAATTGGCAAACTCTGGCGCCGGCACTGACAACAAAAAGACGCCCACGCCTAACCCTGCCAGCCCCATACTCAACAGGCACAACACCAACACAAACCAGGGGCGCTGTCGCCGCTGCAGCCCGGACGCGGCGGCTTCCCAAAAGCCAGCGTACCATAAGGTGACGACGTACCAGGCAAAGGGCAGCACAATAGCCGGAGCCAACCCCACTGTCCACCAGAAGATCATGCTCCACCAACCCAACTGGATCAACCCCTGCCCCAAAATGGCTGTATGGCTGACAAAGAAGGCGCCGCCCAGCAGCAGCCCGCCGCTGGCCAGCCAGATGCCCCAGGTGCGCCGGTCAGAATTAAACAGCACGGTTAATCCCAGCCACACCAGCAGCACGGTGTTGAACAGGGAGACAGCCATCATGACCCAATCCAGCGCCAGATTGCCGCTCATGACGCCTCCCATGCCACCCACTCGCCGCGCTCGTTCATGACCAGTGGGCGGCCGGCTTCGTCCCATTGGATGAGGCGTCCGGCGGCGACGATGAGGGCGGCGCGGGTGCGGGCCACTTTCTCATCGGCGGCGGTCTGGTTCAGCCCCCAGGCGGTGTAAATCTGGCCGTTAATGCGGCTGATGGTGCGCTTGTCGCGGAAACCGAGGCGGGCGGCAATCTGTTCATTGCTCAGACCCTGCGCCAACATGCGGGCGACGACCTGCTCGTTGGGTTCCAGCAAAGCCAGGGGGGCGTTGGCGTCTTTGTGCCGCACTTCTTGCACGCGGGATTCGATGTCTGGGTCAATAAAGCTACGCCCGCGCACGGCGTCGCGCAAGAGGGGAACGATCATGGCTGGCAGCAGGTAGTTGCTTTTGCGAACGTAGGCGTAGTGACTGAGAATGCCGGCGCGGCGGAAATCTCGATAGTAGGCGTCGTCGTCTTGAATGGAGTAGAAAACGACAGGCAGGCGCGGATATTCGCGGCGGATAGCGACCGCCGCTTCGATGCCGTTCATGGCGCCAGCCAACTGGACATCCATCAAAATGGCATCGGGCGGCTCAGTCAGGCAAAACTCCAGGGCGGCTTCGCCTGTGGCGCAGTCATGGCGCACGATCACCTGACCGGTGTTTTCTAAACCGGCTTTCAAGGCGGGGCGTAGTTTTTCGTTGTCTTCAACCAGTAAAATGGAGAGCATGATGTAGAAAGAAGAAGGTAGAAGGTAGAAGGTAGAAGTTCAACTTCTCAAAGAAGTTGAACTTCTAAATTGTGTATTGTAGCATGGCGGATCAGGAACCTCCAGGTCAAGCACTTGAGTGCGTGGGTTGGGGCAACTGAGGGGTGGGAATGGGGGGGGCTTTGGTTTACACTGGGCGCATCATACAAACTGCTGGCGGTTCATAGGGCCAGCGCGGAGGGAAAGAAATGATGTTTGCCATTAGCCTGTCCTCTCTTTTGATCATTGCTCT
>CAYQYJ010000486.1:0-3141 GCA_964421605.1 uncultured Ardenticatenaceae bacterium
AGGGGGAAGGGGGTTGGGGGATGGGGGTCTTCACCCCCGTTTGCCGAATTATTTTCTTAAACCTCAAGTTACCGGCTGAAGCCTCCACTCCGAAATGGGAAGTAATTGTTAGACGATTACTTATGAGTAACTTGTGACCTAATCCATTGGTACTATTCACTTGTGCCCTTCTGCACGGCAACTTATACTGTTAACATCTTTAGCGCCGTATCATTTTTTATCTTTTGTCCAGTTACTTATCTCATTGATTCAGGAGGAATGCAATGAAGTTCGTCAAACGTGAAGAGGGCCAGGGCCTCGTTGAATACGCCCTGATCCTGGTACTGCTGGCTGTCGTGGTCATGGTGATCCTGACAGTCTTGGGTTCATCGGTCAACCTGGTCTACGCCCGCATTCTGGCGGGCCTGAATGGGCAGCCCATTACGGGCACAGGCGTGGAGCGGGTGGTGACGCAGTTTGATCTGGAAATCACCGGCGGCGGCCCACCCATCTGCGACGTGACCATTTCTAACGCCACCATCATTGTGCTGCAAGATGGGGAATTGATGAAAAACAGCATGGTTTCCGTGCCTGTATTCATTAACGGCGCCTCGGTGGGCGCGCTTTCGGGCATGACCAACGACAGCGGCATCGCCGTCACCACCAACTCGATTTCCAGAACGGTGGCCTGCCCAGGCACAGCGCGGGTGGGTCGCAAATCGCAAGGTTTCTAAGGGTTGCCATCATGAATCATACCAGCCGCGTTTCTCTCTCTTCCTTCTCGTCTGTGCGGGCGCGCCGCCTGGCGTCTCTGGGCGCAGCCCTGGCCCTGCCTCTGGCGTTCATGTTCGTCGTCATGGCTCTGCTGCGCGCGCCGGCTTCGCTGGCGCAGACGCCCATCGGCGACGGCATCATCCTCTACGCCAGCGCCAACGGGACAGGCGCCGCCTGTACCCTGGTCGCCCCCTGCGCCCTGCAAACAGCCGTGAATGAAGCCAGCGACGGCGACGCCGTGCACGTCGCCGCCGGTCTGTACACGCCGGATGGCGCGGCGCAAACGCTGCTGGTCAACAAAACCATCACCCTTACCGGCGGCTACGACGCCAGCTACGCCGAGCCGCCCGATCCCCTGCTGCACGAAACCGCCCTCGACGGTCAGGGCGCGGCGCGTGTGGTGTCCATCGAAGGCGCGGTCAGCCCGGTCATTCAAGGGTTCTGGATTCGGCATGGGGCCGCCGCAGACGGCGCGGGCATTTACAATGCCAGCGGCGCGCCCCTCATTCGCGGCAACCGCATCCACGACAACGCCACCAACGGCGGCGGCAATCGCGGCGGCGGCATCTACGACGGCGGCGCAGCCATCATTGTGGACAACGCCATCTACCAAAATAGTGCGGCAGCTAAAGGCGGTGGCGTCTACGTGGAAAACAGCGGGGCTGGCAGCGTCATTCGCGGCAACCAGATTTACAGCAACACCGCCTCTGGCGGCATCTCCTTTGGCGGCGGCGTGCTGCTGGAAAACGGCAGCCTGCTGCTGGAAGCCAACCAGATCCACCACAACGACGCCAGCTTTGGCGGCGGCCTGGCAATTTTCAGCGCCGCCGCCAACGCGGTCATACAAAGCAACCTGTTCCACGCCAATCAGGCCCTCACCGCCCTGGGCGAAGGCGGCGCGCTTTACCTGCGCGGAACCAGCGACGTGTGGAACAACACCATCGTGGAGAACACCGCCGTGGCCGATGGCGCGGGCATTCAAATCATCACCGCCGCCGTGACGGATATTCGCAGCAACATCGTAGCTTATAACGACGGCGGCGTCACCGATGGCATCGCCGACGATGGCGGCGTGGTTAGCAGCGGCTACAACAATATCTTCGACGACGCCAGCGAGGTCAACGATCCCAGCGACTACGCCCACAACCCCGGCTTTGTGGGCGCGGCTAACTTTCATTTGTCCGGCGGCAGTTTGAACGTGGACGCGGGCGATCCGGCGACGCCGCCCACCGTTAACCTCGATTTTGACGGCGACGCCCGCCCCAACGGCCCGGCCATTGACGTGGGCGCTGACGAATATTACGCCGATTATGCCGCCATCGTCTTTACGCCTGAGCTAATTGAAGGGTTTGTGGATCGCGGCAGCGTCGCCCTGTATGAGCATGTGATTGAGAATGCCGGCAACATCCCCGACACCTACACCTTCACCTGCGCCAACGACCTGGGTTGGAGCATTGGCTGCCCCAGCCCTGTTCCCCTGGCTGCGGGCGCATCTGCCGTAGTCAACAGCGCCGTCCAGGTCCCCGACCTGCCCGCGCACACCATGGGCGTCACCGTCATCACCGCCACCTCCGCCATAAACCCGGACGTGACCGCCCGCGTCGTCATGCGCGCCATCATCGCCCCCCTGCCCGGCGTCGCCTTCACCCCGTCCTACTCCCGCACCCTCTTCCCCGGCGAAACCATCACCCTCAGCCACGTCTTGACCAACACCGGCGACTACACCGACACCTTCCTCGTCTCCCTGGTCGCCGACCCGTTTGGCTGGGCTGACCTGCTGCCCGAAAACAGCTTCTTAACGGAATTAGCCAGCGGCGAAAGCCAGGCGGTGCGCCTGCGCGTCACGGCGGCGGCAAACGCCCCCGCGGGCCTGGCGAACGCCATCGTTCTCAGCGCCGCTTCCACCTTTGACCCCGCCGTCCTGTCTGTGGTCACCGACACCGTTACCGCCAGAGCCACCGCCGGGACGCGGCACGTAGCCGCCAGCGGCAGCGACAGCAACAACAACTGCACCCAACCCGAAACCCCTTGCGCCAGCGTCAGCCATGCCGTGGGCCAGGCTACTTTTGGCGACGAAATCCGCATTGCCGGCAGCGAAACCGCCTACGCCGAACCATCCATTGACCTGAACACCACCCTTTACCTCTCCGGCGGGTGGGACAGCAGCTTCACCAGCCAGGGCAGCCCCGACTTGACCACCATCCAACCCCAGGGCAGTTCCCTCATCTTCAACGTCGCCCCGGGCTTTATCCAACCCACCGTCAGCAATCTCACCCTGCGCGGCGGCAATGGGTTGCAAGGAGGCGCCGTCTTTGTCGGCGCGGGCGCGCAGCCCCGGTTTAGCAGCGTCATCTTCCACGACAACACCGCTGCCCGCGGCGGCGCGCT
>CAYQYJ010000487.1:0-3131 GCA_964421605.1 uncultured Ardenticatenaceae bacterium
AGGGAGAGAAGCAGGAGGAGCATGACAACAAATAGGGTAAGCGATAGCATGACGATGACCAGGAGAAAAAGGCGTTCGCGGTTGCTGTCGGCCTGGGTGAACTCAGGCGGCTGTTCCGTCACGGACAGGCGGCGCGGCGCGGATTGCGGCGGCAGCGCCTCTGCTTGATAAACGGGACGGCGCGAATTGGTGGACAAGGACGCTTCTGGCAGCGGTGATGAGGGTTCAGGCGGCGGCGCGGTTGGTGTAGCGGCGGCGGGCTCAGTTGCCGCGCTGTCCGGGGCCAGCCTGGTCAGAATGTCCGGCGTCAGTTCCACGTCTTCATCGCTGTCCATAGCTTTAGACAGGAAAGTAAGCACTGCCTGGTCAATTTGCGGCGAAAGCGGCGTGAGTTCCTCCAGAGAGATCGCCTGAGCCGTGACGGCATTGCTCTCGGTTTCCGTCTCTGAACCCAACCCCAGTTCGGTGCGAACTTCGGGCGGGGCCATTTTTTGTACCCAGTATGGTAGTTCAGAAACAGTAAGGCGGGTGGCTTCAGCCCGTTTCTTGATGTCCGCCAGAATCGAGTTGAGTTCGGAACGGGCGGCGAGGGGGCGGTTCGATGCCGGCATAATCTCCACATCTCGCGCCACCAGATAATAACTGGCCGTGGTGGGGTCAAACATCAGATGCCCGCCAGCCCGCGCCCGCGCCTGTTCCATCAAGGCAATATTCGTCGTGGCTCGCGGCGACAGGCGGCAGCGCAGCCGGTATCCCTTTTCTACCAATTCAAAGGTAACGCCGCTGTCTTCCATAGCTGCCTGATGCAGGTTTTCCACCTGACCCACGACAAACACCAATCCCAGCGGCAGTTCCAGGGGAACCTGTACGGCCATGCGGCTATTCAAATGACGAACGGAAATATCCATAAGGCAACTTCTCAGCGGGTCAACTGTGGAGGCAACGAGTGGGCCAACCAACCTGAGCGGCCAACTACCTCTATTATACGTGATGCTGCAAATTCTGAAATGCGAAATAAGGGGCAAAATGGGAGGAGGGGAAATGGTTAATGGATGAATTCGTGAATGGGTGAATGATTAACTGCCGTTGCCCAGAGGCGTTATGACAGGCACGATTAGGAAGAGACGCCTATGGCTGTCCATGTTCAGCAGGGGGCGGGTGAAGTAAAATCGGCGCCGGACCATGGATAATCCTGAACTCACTCCCGTCACGGAACTGCGCGCCACGCCTGAGTGGTGGGGCAAGGCTCTGCTGCTGCTGTTGTGGCTGGCTGTGGTGCTAGCCGGCTTCTTTTGGGCGCACAAACCATTTACAGGCGCGACGCTGTGGGCGTTGGGGCGCGTGGGAGCGGCTTTGGCGACCACGGTTGGCCTGGTAGGATTGGGTGGGGCGTTGGGCTGGCGGCTGGCCGGGCGGCTGCTGGCAACAGAGCCGCCGCTGATACGGCTGGCATTGAGCAGCGGTCTGGGACTGGGCGGTCTGGCTTTGCTAACGCTAGGTCTAGGGAGTGTACAAGGGTTTCGTCCTTTGCTGGCCTGGCTGCTGGCGCTGCTGCTGGCGGCAGCGCTATGGCGGCAGTGGCCATCTGTGGGGAGAGTTGTACGTCAGTTGCGAATGCCGGCAGCCGCCGACGCCTGGCAGCGCTGGCTGCGCGCCTTCAGCGCAGTCAGCCTGTTGTTAGCTCTGGGTATCGCCCTGGCCCCAGACATTGGTTGGGACGCCCACATTTACCACCTGACCGGGCCGCGCCTGTACCTGACCTGGGGCGGAATCGGGCAGCGCATTGACCTGCCAGAACTGGGGTTCCCGCAATTGACGGAAATGCTGTACAGCCTGGGGTTGTTGCTGGCAAATGACCAGACGCCGCCGCTGCTGCATTTCACTTTTGGCTTGATGGGATTGGCTGTGACGGCGGCGCTGGCGAACCGTTATTTCGGCCAGCAGGTAGCCTGGATCGCGACAGCCTTGCTGTTGTCTGGTGCGTCCTTCGTCGAGTTGATGTCTCGCTCCTATGTGGAGATGTCCCTCTTTTTTTACCTGACCGTGACGTTATACGCTTTGCTGCGGTGGCGCGAAGGGTATTTGCACAACCAGGAAGAGCGAGGCTGGCTGTGGCTGGCAGGCGCGGCTATGGGGCTGGCTGGCAGCGTGAAGTACACGGCAGCCATAACGCCGCTGGCGGCAGCGCTGGTGGTAATGTGGACAGCCAGCAGGACAGGCTGGCGGGCGCAGGCGGCGCGGCTGCTCATTCTGGGCGGCATAGCCGGCGTGTTACTGCTACCCTGGCTGCTAAAGAACTGGCTGCTCACGGGCAGCCCCACCTACCCTTTTTTGTTTGATCACGCTCTGTATTGGGATGCGTGGCGGGGGGAGTTCTTTGATCGCCCTGGCAGCGGCCTGTGGCCCAGCCAACCCGCGCGGCTGCTGTTGGCTCCCCTGGAAGCCACGATTTTGGGCACGGCGGGTAGCAGCATTTATGATGCCACCATTGGTCCCTTTATCTTAACGCTGCCGCTGCTGCTGCCGCTGGTATGGCCGGGAATACGGGCAGCGGAACGCGGAACAACGGCGGCGCTGCTGTTGTTCCTGGGCATCCACTATTTGTGGTGGTTAGCCGGGTTGGCTCGTTCCGCGCTGGCTTTCCAGACGCGACTGCTCATGCCCATTTTTGCGCCTGCGGCTGTGCTGGGCGGGCTGGCGCTGGCGCGCATTACCTCTCTGTCCCGCCCGCAACTGAAACTTGACTGGCTGGCTCGCGTCCTGTTCAATTTTGGGCTAGGGCTGGTGTTGTTTGCCGGCATCGTTCACTTCCTGCGGGTCAACCCGCTGCCCGTAGTCGTTGGGCTGGAATCCAGAGACAGCTATTATGCGCGTCATCTGGGTTCCTATGCCGCGGCTATGGCGGCAGTCAACGATTTGCCCCCGCAAGCGCAGGTGCAGTTTCTGTGGGAACCGCGCAGTTATTTGTGTCACATAGATTGCCGGCCCGATGCCATTCTGGATGCGTTTTTGCACCTGGCGCAGGGAAAAGGAGCCGACAGCGCGGGCATCGCGGCGCAGTGGCAGCGCCAGGGAGTCACGCACATTTTGTTCCATCAAGCCGGCTATGAGTTTATCCTGGCCGATCAGTT
>CAYQYJ010000488.1:0-3125 GCA_964421605.1 uncultured Ardenticatenaceae bacterium
CGTTATCCTATTGACCATCTCTTTATCTGACGTAACCTGTACCAGATTATACCATCTCGTGGGTTTGTTGCTCTGGTTTGTGGCTATGGGGCATGATGTTCCCCGCTAGCGCAGCGGGGATGTCGCTGCCAGTATAGCAGATGGTTTACAATCGTTCTAACATTGACGTTCACTGTGGCTGTGGTATACACTTGCCTATCACGCTCCCATTTTCCGGGGCTCTTTATAAGCGACGACGCGCCACAGGTTGTCGCCGGAAGGGATGAGAATCCGTAGCGCAAATTGTTTGTTTGCGTGGACAAACTAACAGTTTGTCCTACATGGTAAGGCTGTTTTCGCAGGAGGCGGCGCTGTCATGCGGCATCGTGCTGTTTTGTTTCTCTGGCTGACTTTGTTATTGGCGTCCCTGGCTTGTGGTCTGACTAACGTGGGCGGGTCGCCCACGGCTGCGCCCACACCCACGGCTGGCGCGCGCAGCGGCGGCGACCCGGCGAGCGCGGCGGTTTCCACCGTTACCGCTAATGCCGCCCCCCTGCCATCGCCTGCGCCCACGTTCACCGCTCTCCCCGAACCCTCCCCGACAATTGACCCCAACCTGGCGGACTGGACCATTCTGGTTTACATGGCTGCTGACAACGACCTGGAATTGCAAAGCCTGCTGGACATCAACGAAATGGAAGCCGCCGGGCAATCGAATGAGGTCAACGTCTTGCTGCAAGTAGACCGGACGCCAGGCGAGACTACCCTGGATGGGGATTGGACCACCACGCGCCGCTACCAGGTGACGGGCGACAAAGACCTGGACAACATTAGCGCCGCTCTGCTGCAAGACCTGGGCGAATTGAACATGGGCGACCCAGACGTGCTCACCGACTTTCTGGTGTGGGGCATGACCGATTTTCCCGCCAACCATTACGCCCTGGTGCTGTGGGATCATGGCGCCGGCTGGTTGGGCATTGCCTTTGACGACAGCGTGTCCGGCTACGACGAATTGAGCATGAATGATCTGGGCGGCGCCTTGCAGCGGGCGCTGGCGCAAACGGGGCGGCAGCGGCTGGATATTGTTGGTTTTGACGCCTGCCTGATGGGGCAGATGGAAGTGTATGGCGTCATCAGCCCTTTTGCTGACTATGCCGTTGGTTCTGAGGAATTAGTGCCTGGTCTGGGCTGGGATTATACGTCGCTGCTGGCTGACCTGTACGCCGCGCCGCAAATGGAGGCTGCGCAGTTAGCTGAGGGCATGGTAAACCATTACGCTGCTTATTACCGTGACGTGGCGCCAGATGAATTTGTCACCATGTCGGCGGTGCGGTTGGCGGGAATGCCGGCAATAACCGCCGCTGTAGAGGCGTTAGCCGCCGTCCTCATGCTCGAACCCGCCGTCGCTGCCAGCGCCGTAGCGGACGCCCGCGCGGGCGCAGAGAGTTTTGCTCGCTATTTTCCTGAAGACGCTGACTATTACGCGGCGGTAGACTTGTGGCATTTTGCCGGCATTCTGGCCCAACGCAGCGCCGATGAACAAGTCGTAGACGCTGCGCGACAGGTGATGACCGCTGTCGAAGAAGCCGTGATTGCCGAACAGCACGGCGGCGCTTTTCAATACACAGGCGGCATAGCCGTCTACTTCCCGCGTCTGCGGGAATTCATGGAGCCTGCCTATAGCAGCGAAGGCCCGGCAGCGGGCTGGAACCGGTTTTTAAACACCTACCACGACGCCGGATTGGCGCAGGTACGCGAACCCGCCTTTAACGTGGTTAATGTCCTCAGCGACACGGTTGGTTACCAGCAGCCAGCCTACATGGAAGTGGAAATCACCGGGCGGGATATTGAGCATGTCTATTTAATTGCCGGCAGCTACGAACTCGATGGCCGCCTACGCCTGGTAGAATACGACTACCTTATCCCCGAACCCACCTACCTGCCCGATGGCGCGCCGCTTTACCAATGGCGCGACGGCGTCCACGAAGATTTCTTCATCTGGTACACCGACGCCGCCTTCGTCACGGACGGACAGAACGGCGATTACGCCGTTATGTGGCCCATCGGCTACGACAGCAACCTTTATGTGGTCGCAGGTCGCTACCGCCGTGCGGACGATACCGCCTATCTGGATGCCAATCTGGTTTTTGACACAGATACCGGGGAACTGGACAGCGTATGGGGCGTGCCGGGCAGCGATGCCGGCGCGCCTTACCAGATTGCGCCCGCCTCCGGGGATGAATTCCAGCTTTACCGCCACTATCTCCAGCCAGATGGCAGCGCCCTGCCAGAAGCCGGCATCTCCTTGTTTTTCGCCGGCAGCGCCGCCATTTCTTATCAGTGGCGCCCGCTGCCCAGCGGTAGCTACTCCCTGGGCTTCGCCGCCGAAACGATTGCCGGGCAGTGGGTGGAAGCGTCGCAAGACTTTACGGTGGACAACGACAACCTCCTCCCCGGCTACGCCGCCTATCTAGACCCCTATCAAGGCTTCCAGTTTAACTACCCCGCGGACTGGTATCGCCCCGAATACGATGGAACGTTGCTCTCCAGCCGCAACATCAGCGAAACCACCTGGCTGACCATCCTGCTTTACCCCAACCTGACCGACGGCGCAGCCGAAACCCTCAAAGCCCAAACCCTGACTGACTTTGGCGCGGTAGACATTCTCTACGAAGACGCCATCGCTGTGGCGGGTGGTGAGGGCTTGATTACGGCTTATGGATACGAAGCCGAGAATGGTGTCACCCATACAGGCGTTTTCTTCACCTTCGTGCGCGACAACACGGGTTACGTGATAGACATAGACGGTCCTCTGACAGAAGAAGAATTCAACCTCGCCGCCGCCATCGAATTGATTGGCAGTTGGACATTCCAACCCGCCTATTTTGGCTTGTATCCGGGCAACTGGAGCACGCTCTCTACCGACGACTTCACCATTGCTCGCCCGCTTACCTTTGACCATGAGCCGCTGGACAATGGCTGGCAGCTCTTCACGGGCGACGACAGCGACACATTCATCGCCTTGCGCGCCGACCCGGATTCAGGCAGTGAGCGGGAATCTATCTTGACGAATTGGGTGCGGGTAGCCAGCGAAGGCGTCGCCAGCTTCATTAGCGCCGATCCCTACCGCTACGCCCTGGCAGACA
>CAYQYJ010000489.1:0-3111 GCA_964421605.1 uncultured Ardenticatenaceae bacterium
GGTGATGGTCTGGTTGGCGATGGCGTTACCGTCCAGGTCTACCAGGATGGTTTCTACGTCCAGCGGCTGGCCCGCCTGAACAAAGTAGCGCTGGCTGCGCAGCCCGACGTACCAGTTGGCGGGGTGCACCAGCAGCGTTGTGCCCGCGCTCCATGCCTGGCGGTTGACGTCTATCACGGTGGCGTCAGCCATAATCGTGTATGGCTGCGGCGACGCCTGCATGGCTTCATTACCCTGGAAATCAATCTGCAAGTAGTGCGTGCCCGTGGCGTCGGTGACGCCGCTGAAAGTTTGCACCTGGGCGGCGTTCTCAGGATAAGGGCCGCTGCGATAAAACGCCTCTTCATAGACGGGGCCATACCACCACCAGGGCGTCCAGACACCAAAGGTGAAGTCGGGCCAGTGCGGCGGCGCGTAGCTGGCGGGCGAGGAAGTCACCTGCCAGGCGACTTCGGCGTTGGGCAGCGCGCCGCCGGCGAAGTAACTGGCGTTGACGGCTACGGTGGCCCGACCATCCAGGAAGAAAGGCCCGGCGGATTCGTTGCGGGCGCTGACTTCAAACTCCGGGCGGCGGAACTCTTGCACCTGGAAACTGTGGCCGTATTGCTGCCCGTCCAGCCTGCTGCCTTGCGCGGTCATGCTGATGTAGAAGTAGCCCAGGTTGGCGGCTTCGGGCAGGGTAAAGGTGAAGTCAAAGCCGCCCAGAGCGCTGACTGTGGCCTGTTCGCTCAGGATTTCGTTGCCAAACGGGTCTGTGATCTGGTAACGAATGGCGCGCAGCCCGTCAGCCAGGCTGACGTCGCCGTTGAGGCTGTTGCCGATGCGCCGCAGCCAGCCTTTGACGTGGACTTCTTCGCCGGGGCGATACATCTGACGGTCATCGAACACGTACCAGCGCAGTTCGTCGCCCCAGGGCTGGCGCTGCCAGCGGGCGTAATCTTCCCAATAGTAGAGATTGCCGGGGAGGATGGCGCTGTCTGCGTCGCGGCTGGCGATGAGATAGGAAATGCCGGCATCCACCCCCACCTTCCCCACCCCATTCTCATCCGTGACAAGGGTCTGGCTGCCCGCCGTTACGGTCACATTGGCCAACGGCGCGCCATCCTGTAAATCTGTGGTCCAGACTATTAACTGCTGCGGGTCGGCGAAAGCGTCCAGCCCAATTTGCGTCACCTGTACCCACGCCTGGGAGACTTGTCGTTCCCAGCGCTCTTTGGACTCCTGTCCGGGGGGGGCCACAATGACGATCAAGTGACCGGTATTCCCATCTAGCGCCGCTTGCAGATCAATGGCTGTTTCCGTCAGTTGATCCGGCTCAGCGTCAATGGCAATGGTTTCGTCTATGACCTGCTCGCCGGGCGGGGTGGGCCAGGCGTCCTGCTGGTTGAACTGGCGCAGGTAGCTCTGATACGCGGGCCAGTCGGATGGCTGCACGGCGTAGGCGCGCACTTCCAGGCGCGGCTGGTTGATGGTGTAAACGGAGAGGGCGGCGTCTTGCAGCGAAGGGTCGAGGGTGACCAGGATTTTGTCGGGGCCGCTGAGGATGGCGGGGGCGGAGCTGTATTCAAAGCGCAGCGTTTGCGTCTGGCCCAGCTTTTGCCCAAAGATGTCCTGAATATCGGCGGAAAGCGTCACATCGTACTCAGTGCGCCCTTGCGTCGGGCCGTCGATGGTCAGGTTGCCGCCAAAAATGTTCACCACCGCGCCTGGCAGGGCGGGGGTGATTTCTATCCACGACTCCTGATAAACGTCCCGATCCAGCGGGTTGTTAAAGTTGATGGTCATGGGGCTAAAGGGCGTGCAATCTTCATTGTTCCAACTGCACCGGCCCTCAGACACGACCAGCGGGTAGTAAGTGGAGAAGTTGTAGGATTGCGCCTGCTCGCTGCGGCGAGGCCCTTCGGCGGACGGGACGCCAGGACCGATGGTGACCGTTATCTGGCTGGCTGCCGGCATGTTTGCTTCCGTGCGAAACGCCAGCCAGCGGTTGGGCAGCGCATTGTCGGCTAACTGTTGTACGCGCTCTACCGCAGCTACTTCGTCGGCTCTAGCCAGCCGCAGCGGCAGCGATTGACCATTGGCTTCTACCCGAATCGTAGACAAGACGGCGGCCGGGTCAATCAACTGGTCAAAAGCCGCAAACATCAGGGCGTCGGTCGGTTGTGACTCATACTGAGGCCAGAACTCTACCACCTGAGGCGGCGGCGTGCGAAAGGTCCAGGAGACGGTTTCCGCCAGCGCATTGCCGCTGACTGATTGGGTCCCGGCGGGGATTTCCACCGTGTATTCAGTGGCTTTGGGGAAACGGTCTACTTCCCCTTGATATTCAAACGAAAGGGTTTGTGGGCTGAGCCACTTCCAGACGCCTGGCACAGCTGGCGTCAACTTTACAGGCACATCTTCTGCCGCCAACGCCTCCAGACTGGTCAGGGGAACCATCGGTTGGCTGAACGTCACATTGAGAAACGGGGCGACATTAAGGTCTCCCTCAGGCGCATAGCGCAGCACTTGCAGCGGCCCGCTGGGAACATCCGGCTGTCGCGCCGGGTCCAGCGGCGGCGGGAAGGCTTCGTTGATCGTTTCCCCGGTAAGCGGCGGCAGTGGGGCTTCTGGCGGGAACTGGAAATCCTGCTGGTCGGCGGCCTCGCCGGTTAGTTCGGGCAAGCGAGCCAGGATAGCCGCAATTTCCGCCGGGGAGAGGGGCGTGCCCCTGGTGACAGGCACGGCAGCGGCGGCTGTGGGCGGCGCAGCCTGGCCTGCGCTCAGGCGGATAGCCAGCGTTTCGGCGGCGGACGCCTCGACGCCCGGCGCGCCAAACAGGTTGGCGGCGGCTTCCCAGGCGATGGCGGGGAAAGTTGATCCGTTAGCGGAGTCTATGGTGCGCAGGCGCTGCGCCAGAGGGGGGCCGGCGACCACGGCAGTAATGCCAAGCAGGACGGCAACTACGGTTAACACTTTGGCGCGACGGGTGCGGGGGACAAAGCGGGAAATGTTCATAACGACGATCCTTCGAGAATGGTTTCACGCGGAGACGCGGAGGGCGCGGAGAATATCTTGGGAAATTGGTCTGGTTTGTGTCAAAAATTTAGCCATGGAAGTTGTGTTGATAGA
>CAYQYJ010000490.1:0-3109 GCA_964421605.1 uncultured Ardenticatenaceae bacterium
CGGCAGGAAGCCGGAAAGCGCCGGCAGGAAGCCGGAAAGCGCCAGCAAAAATCTGGATAGTGGCAGCGATAAACGCAGCGGTAAACTGGTGGTCGTGGAATCCCCGGCCAAAGCCAGGACGATTGGTCGCTATTTAGGGCGCGGCTATACGGTTAAATCCAGCGTGGGTCACGTGCGCGATTTATTGAAGTCCCGTCTCAGCGTAGACATCGAAAACGACTTCGCCCCTGAGTACCGCGTGCCCAATGAAAAACGCGCCGTTGTTAAGGAGTTAGAGGCTGCCGCTGCCAAAGCCAAAGAGATATACCTGGCTACGGACCCTGACCGCGAAGGGGAGGCCATTGCCTGGCACGTCTTGGAATCCGCCAAAATGGATCCAGCGCGAACGCGGCGCGTGGTGTTTCACGAGATCACCAAACCCGCTATCCTGGAAGCCTTCCAGCATCCGCGCCAGATTGATATGCAGCGTGTGGATGCGCAACAAACGCGGCGCATTCTGGATCGGCTGGTTGGCTATAAACTCAGCCCGCTGTTGTGGCGCAAAGTCCGTCCGGGCCTGAGCGCGGGTCGCGTGCAATCTGTGGCGGTGCGCCTGGTGGTAGAGCGGGAGCGTGTCATTGATACCTTTGAGTCGCAGGAATACTGGCTTATCAAGGCGGAATTGAGCCAGCAAAAGTACCGTCAGGCGAAAGAGCGACTGATGTTTGTGGCCCGGCTGCATCGTCTGAATGGAGAGGAGCCTGTGCTCTCTTCGGCGGCGGCGGTGCAGCCGCATCTGGATGCGTTGCCGCAGGCAGCCTGGACAGTGGGCGACGTGCGGCTGGCGCAGCGCACGCGCCGCCCTTCAGCTCCATTCACCACCAGTAGTTTGCAGCAGGACGCCTCGCGTCGCCTGAATTTTGGCACGAGCAAGACGATGCGCGTGGCGCAGGAGTTGTATGAGGGTGTGGACATTGGCGCCGAAGGTTCAACTGGCTTGATTACCTACATGCGTACAGACAGCGTTTCTGTCTCGCAAGAGGCGGTTGCCGCCGCTCGCGCCTATATTGAGGAAGCGTTTGGGATGGAGTATGTGCCGGCAAAGCCGCCGCAGTACAAAACCCGTTCTAAGACGGCCCAGGAAGCGCATGAAGCGATTCGCCCCACCGCTGTGCCCCGTACGCCGCAGCAGTTAAAACCTTACCTGTCGCGCGATCAACACCGCCTGTATGCCTTGATCTGGGAACGTTTTATCGCCAGCCAGATGGCTCCCGCCATTTATGATACCGTTTCGGTAGACATACATGCGGGCGACGCGGCTCTGGAGTTGAGCCGTCGTCCTTACCTGTTCCGGGCCACAGGCTCCACGCTGCGTTTTGCTGGGTTTTTAGCTTTATATGAAGAGTCAGAAGAGGAAAACGGTGAGAACGAGGATGTGGCTGTGCCCGCTGACCTGGTGGAAAACGAGCCGCTAGACTTGATTAAACTGTTGCCTGAGCAGCGTTTTACCCAGCCGCCGCCCCGCTTCTCCGAAGCGACGCTGGTGAAAGAGTTGGAAGAAAACGAGATTGGTCGCCCCAGCACTTATGCTTCCATCATTTCTACTATCCAGAATCGGGGTTATGTGGTGCGGGATAACAAACGCCTGCTGCCTACAGAGACGGGTTCCCTGGTCAACGACCTGCTGGTGGAGCATTTCCCGGACATCATTTCGGTGGACTTCACGGCGAATATGGAGAATGAGCTGGATGAGATCACCGAAGGTCGCCCCTGGGTTCCCTTGCTGCGGGATTTTTATGGCCGTTTTGCACAGGATTTAGACAAAGCAGACCGGGCCATCCCCAAGATGGACCTGAAAAAAGAACCAGAGTTGGTGGGACGAGCCTGCCCGGAATGTGGCCAACCGTTGGTATATCGTGAAGGGAAGTTTGGCAGGTTTATCGGGTGCAGCGATTTCCCCAAATGCCGGCACACTGAGCAAATCCTGCACAGAATCGGCGTCGCCTGCCCCCAGGATGGCGGCGAACTTGTGCAAAAACGCACCCGCCGCGGGCGCGTCTTTTATGGCTGTGCCAACTATCCCGACTGCGACTGGACCAGTTGGAAGCGCCCCCTGCCCCAGCCTTGCCGTCTGTGCGGCGGCCTGGTAGTCGAAGTCGCCCGGCATACGGGCGAATGTACTAAATGCGGCGAGCGCCAACCCGCTCACGCGCCAGAAGCCATACTCGAATCGTAAACGTCCCCAGACGTTCAACTTTGCCGCCGAAGTTGAACGTCTTATTCACCTCAATTTGGGGAGCAGCGCGCCGGTGCGCCTGACGTAATCGCGGTACGCATCGCCAAACTGGGCTGTCAACAGCCGCTCTTCCTCCGGGATGCGAATGACAATGACGGCGATGATAATCGCCAGCCCGCAGCCGCCAATCAGCCAGTTGGACGTGATCAAAAGCACGGCGATCTGCATGAGCAGAAACGCCAGATAGATAGGGTGCCGTGTTTCCGCATACGGGCCCTCTTGTACCAATGCGGGTACTTCCAGTAGCCGCAGCGCCGGGTTGAAATCCGCGCCCAGTTTTTGGCTGAGCGTCTTGTGACTCCAGGCGTTCCAGAAAACGGCAAACCCACCCAAAGCCAGACCCGCCCAGCGCAGCCATGGCGGCAGCCCCAACTCAGACCATGCCATATACCGCGGCGCAAACGTCCATACCAGGACGCCGAGATAGAACGGGATGCCAAATATCTGGCGTATTCTGAGCAAGAGCGGTACTTCATGTTCATGATGCATCTTGACGCGCGTGGCCGCGTCTTTCCCGTGTGTTTTAGCTTTGCGGGAATAAGCCGTCATGACATAGGCAAAGCTGAAGAAGATGCCATAAAAGGCGATCTTGAAGAAGATTTCCAGAGCCATGTTGTTCTAGTCCCGGTCGCCTTCAAGGCGAACGCCATGGCGGTTGGCAACCGCAGCCACGCCCGGCAAACTGGCTATCCCTTGCGCATACAAAGCCGCCAGGTCGCGGGAAAAGCCGTCGAAGGGGGCGCCAATGGTAATCATCAGCAGCCGCGCCGACCCACTGGGAATGCGCACTGAGTGAGCGGCTCCTGCCGGCAGCATTTGTACCGTACCGGCCCC
>CAYQYJ010000491.1:0-3105 GCA_964421605.1 uncultured Ardenticatenaceae bacterium
CCTTTCCGCTGGCGTAACGAGCGGTTTTTAACCACGCAGCCATTCCAGGGCAGCCTGGTTGCCTGATAGCGCTGTACTTAATCGTGGTGGGTGTCAGCCCCGCCGGCGGCGGGGCTGACACCCATTTTTAAGGGCAATGCCTTTTTGCCGGCTTTGTAGGGCGAATAGGTGGTTAAAGAGATCGCCACGATTTACTGGCGTGTTACCAGATAATTTACCGCGAAGAGAAAAGATAATTTACCGCGAAGACGCGAAGGGCGCAAAGGGTTTTTTTGGGGGGGAGGCTCAAGATAAGTTCACGCGGAGACGCGGAGGGCGCGGAGATTTGTAGGACATTAGTTTGTCCGCGCAAACTCACAGTTTGCGCTACAGCGTGGCGCAGGGGTGATAGCAGGAAGCGTTGTCAGCTAGACAGTTGTAGCAGCAGTTGGTTCAGGGCTTCGCGGGCGGCGGGGAGGGTTTGCATGGCGGGCCAGTTGTGGACGAAGGCGGCGGCGCTGGCGGGGGTGAGCAGGGCGGCAAATGGGTCGGCGGCGGCTAGTTGGCCGCCAACGAGCGTTTGCGGCCAGAGGGGGGCCAGCGCGGGCTGCCAGTGGGGGTAGTGGGACAGCAGCCAGGGGCGCAGCGCGGCCCATTCGGCTTCATCGGCGGGGAGGGCTTGCTGCCGTTTGTAGACGGCGACGACCAGGCGCTCCAGGCGATCCCAGTGGGCGATGAAGTCTGTCAGGGAAGGGTCGTGGAGGCGGCGGGAGAGGAAGCGGGTGAAAGGGTTCATAAGAGGAGGGAAGAAATAATTAATGGGTGAATGGTTAATGGGGGGTCAGCGGCAGATGAGGATGGGGCAGGGGGCGCGGCGGAGGACTTTGTTGACGGCGCTGCCGAGGACGAGTTCCAGGGGGGGAGCGTAGCTGTAGCCGCCCATGATGATGAAGTCGCACTGTTGTTCGGCGGCGGTTTGCAGGATGGCGGGGGCGGCGGCGCCGGTTTTGGGCACGAAGAGGGCGGAAACGGCGCGCTGCTGCAAGTAAGCGCTGGCGCGGGCAGCGGTCTGGTTCAGGGCGGCTTCATCTTCGGCGACAATGACCACCACCAGGCTGATGCGCCAGCGTTGGGCCAGATAGGCCGCCAGGAAAAGGGCTTCGTCGGCTTTGGGGCTGGCGTTGTAGGCCAGCAGGGCGCGCTTAAGGGGGGAGACGCCGCCGCGACTAGGCACAGCCAGAATGGGGCGGCGGGTTTGCTGTACCAGAGCGTGAAAGCCGGAACTGAGGCGGGCCAGGGGTTGGGCGGCGGGGGGATAGGCCATGTTGATGACGACCAGGTCAATCCAGCGGGTGCGCTGGCTGATGTGGCGGGCGATGTCGCCGGTTTCCAGGGCAAAGTCGGCGGGGACGTGGGCTTCCTGGCAGCGCTGCAGAAAGCGCTGGCGCACAGCGGCGGCGGTTTCGACGGCGGCAGTCTCGGCAGCAGGTGGCAGGATGTGCAAGCCGTGTAACATGCTGGATTCGCGTTGGGCTACCAGGAGGGCCTGGGACAGAGCGGGCCAGGGTTCCTGGGCAGGCGCAAGCGGCAGCGCGGGCAAGGGCAGTAACACGTCAGCAAATAAGCGCTGGCGGCGGCGCACGGACAGGCGTTCGCGCCGCCATTGGCCGGCGGTGGGCGCGGCGTCCCGCAGCCGTTCGCCCACGCGGGTTATGACGCTATGCGCGCGATTGCCCTGCTGCGCTGCCAGGTCTTGGGCGACGGTATCCGCGTCAATCTGCCAGCCCAATTTTTCCTGCAATTCCTGCTGGTGTTCACCTAACCAGACGTAGAGGTCCGCTTCGGTGCGCTGCGGGAAGTCGCGCAGCACGCCCTGCTGCCGAATCACGTCGCGGATGGGGGTATAGACGGTATCGCACCAGACGGCAGCAGCCTGGGGCGTGGTCAAGGGGGTAGGCAGCGTCTGGCTCAAGCGCTGCCGTAGGGCTTCGATTTGTTCTTCCAACAGGCGATATTGCCCGCAAGCGGTCATCTGCAAATCAACTTCGGGGCGAGTTTGCCGCAACTGGGTGCGGCTCAAAAAGTCCGCATAGCGGGCTTTGCAAATCAGTTCATCGGGGCTGTCCGCGGTGGAAATGGGGAGCCTGGCGCTAACTTCGGTGACGTAGGCGGAAATGGTTTTGGCGCCAATCTCGCGGGCTACGGAGACGCGGTGGTTGCCGTCGAGGACGAAGTAGGCGTCGCCTACTTTGTATAGTTCGATGGGGGGCAAACCAGCCATTTCGGTGACAGCCATGCGCACGCGAGCCCAGCGTTGGGCGTCGCTGGTGGCGCGGGGGAGGAAGGTGCGGGTGAAGTCTTCATAGCGGCCGACGCTGCCGACGATGGCGTCGAGGGGGACTTCTTGTAAACCGCGTAGGGTTATGCCTTGCATGTTGACCAGGGGGCGCACGTCTTCGTAGGAGAGGAGTTCTGTGGAGCGCCCCATGAGGCGGCCGAGGATGTCTTGGAGGAAGGCGCGGCGGCGGGCGCGTTGGTAATCTTCCAGGGCTGTATGGAGTTCGGTGCGGACAGATTCAGCCATGTCGCTTGTGATGTGGTTTGGGGAGGGGGTGGTAGGAGACCCCCATCCCCCAACCCCCTTCCCCCTGAAGGGGGTTGGGGGCTTTCAGAAAGGGCGAGGGGCGCTGCGCGCCCCTCGCCCTCCATTACCCCTTCCCTGGCAAGGGAGTAGGGGCGCGGTTGCCGGATTGTCAGTTGCGTCCATCGCCCAAAGTTGCCCCTTCCCTGGCAGGGGAGTAGGGAGGCGGTTGCCGGATTGTTGGTCGCGCCTATCGCCCGACGTTACCCCTATTGTCAGTTCACCCAGAAGTTCAACTTCTTCGGAGAAGTTGAACTTCTAGTACCTCGACAACTTAAAAATTAGCCGCCCGTTCGCATCTGAGGATGCGAACTCCTCATTTTACGCTTGACGGAACACTAGTCGAGCCGCGGGATCTGGAAGACCTGGCCCACGCGAATCATGCCTGGGTTGCTGCCGATGATCTGTTTGTTGGCTTCGTAGATGGCCATCCATTTGTCGCGGGCGGCGGAGCCGTAGTATTTTTGGGCAATGCCGCTCAGGGT
>CAYQYJ010000492.1:0-3098 GCA_964421605.1 uncultured Ardenticatenaceae bacterium
TGCATTATAACGCGAGACAGTAGAGAACGGAAGTAGGAAACGGGCTGGCGAATGGCCCGCGCTGCTGAATACGCCCTAAGATTCAAGCCTGCCCCATTGGTAGAAAAGGGGAGACGGGCTATACTCACCCGCTATGGATATCGCCATCGAGCATTTTCACGACATAGCCATTGTCAGCCTGAAAGGGGAAATTGACAGCCGCACCAGCGCCCTGGTACAGGAGCGGCTGCTGCCGCTGGTCAAGCCGGGCGGCAAAGTGCTGCTAAATATGAAGGGCGTTTCCTATCTTTCCAGCGCAGGGCTGCGCACGCTGCTGCTGCTCTATCGCCAGATCACGCACCAAAACGGCCAGGTAGCGCTGACGGGGCTGTCAGAAATGTTGTATGATATGATGAGTATTACGGGTTTTCTGGATTTTTTCGCCGCTTACCCAACCGAAGCTGAAGGCATGACAGCGCTGTCTAGCTAAGATGATGCAGCCACGAATTGACGTTTACCCCACCCACCGCCACCAGGATTTCTTGCTGCGCGCCGGGCGCCCGTTTCCGCATGGGGCCAGCTTTGTCCCTGGCGGCGTCAATTTTTCTGTTTTTTCGCGCCATGCTACTGGCTGTACGCTGGTGCTATATGAAAAGGGGCAGCGGGAACCCATGGTGGAGATACCATTTCCTGATGAGTTCCGCATTGGCCACGTATTTGCGATGGTCGTTTTTGGCCTGGATTACGAAACCATTGAGTATGGCTACCGCTTTGATGGGCCATACCAGCCGCATATGGGGCATCATTTTGATGCCGCTCACGTGCTGTTGGACCCGTATGCCAGGGCTATCAGCGGGCGCGAGGTGTGGCGGGCGGCAGGCGATCCACATAATGGATATCCGCACCGGGCGCGCCTGGTTTATGATGATTTTGACTGGCTGGCCGATCGTCCACTGGAGAACCATGTTGAAGATTTGGTAATTTATGAGATGCACGTGCGCGGTTTTACGCAGCATCCTTCGTCGGGGGTGAAATATCCAGGTACTTTTGCCGGCATTCGCGCCCAAATCCCCTACCTCAAACAACTGGGCGTCAACTGCGTCGAACTCATGCCTATTCAGGAGTTTGACGAATTGGAAAACAAACACACCAACCCGCTAACAGGCGAGCGCCTGGTGGATTATTGGGGATATAATCCGATCGGTTTCTTTGCTCCCAAGGCAGGTTACGCCGCCACGGGCCGGTTTGGCATGGAAGTGGACGAGCTGAAGGCGCTAGTCAAAGAACTGCACAAACATGGCATTGAAATTATCCTGGACGTAGTTTTCAACCACACTGCCGAAGGGGGCGAAGATGGTCGCACCATCTCCTATCGCGGCATTGACAACAAAACCTACTACATGCTGCGGCCCGACGGCGGGTATTACAACTTCAGCGGCTGCGGCAACACCATGAATTGCAATAACCCGGTGGTGCGTAACATGGTGCTGGACTGCCTGCGTTACTGGGTGGCTGAATATCACATAGATGGATTCCGTTTTGACCTGGCTTCCATCATGGGGCGGGATGCGCGCGGGCAACCGCTGGCGAATCCGCCGCTGCTGGAAGCGATGGCTTACGACCCCATCTTGGGGCGCACCAAGTTAATCGCTGAAGCGTGGGATGCTGGCGGCTTGTATCAGGTTGGGTCTTTCCCTTCCTATGGGCGGTGGACGGAATGGAACGGCCAATACCGGGACACGCTGCGCCGTTTCCTCAAAGGAGACCTGGGACAGGCGCGGGACGCGGCGCTGCGTATCCAGGGTTCGCCCGACCTGTACCCCGAACGCGGGCCAGCCGCCTCGGTGAACTTCATCACCTGCCACGATGGTTTTTCGCTGGCAGACCTGTTTGCCTATAACGAAAAACATAATCTGGCCAATGGGGAAAATAACCGGGACGGCCATAACGCCAACTATAGTTGGAACTGCGGCGCGGAAGGGCCAACAGCAGATGCAGAAATTCTGGGTCTGCGGCGGCGCATGATGAAGAACGCTATGGCTATTTTGATGGTCAGCCAGGGCGTGCCGCTGCTTTTAATGGGGGATGAGGTGGCGCACACCAGGCAGGGCAATAATAACACCTACTGCCATGACAACGAGTTGAACTGGTTTGATTGGAGGCGGGTAGAACAGGAGGCGGAGATGCTGCGTTTCTGCCGGCAGATGATCGCCTTCCGCCACGCCCACCCCCTGCTGCGCAAACGGCATCACTTCCGGCATGAAGATTACGTAGAAAGCGGCTACCCGGATATTTCCTGGCACGGCACAAACGCCTGGGCGCCCGATTGGTCTTATCACTGCCGCACGCTGGCGTTTATGTTGTGCGGGCAGCACGCGCGTCAGGGCACCACGCAAGATGATTATGTGTATGTGGCGATGAATATGCACTGGGAGGCGCACGATTTCGAGCTGCCGCGGCTGCCCGCGCGGCGGCGCTGGCACAGTTTCGCCAATACGGGTTTGTCTGCGCCGCAGGATATTTGCCAGCCGGGCCAGGAAATGCGGCTGCGCGAACAGCAGCAGATTCGGGTTGGGCCGCGCTCGGTTGTGATTTTGTCGGGGAGGTAAGGGAGAAGGAAGAAGGGAGAAGGAAGAAGGGGGGGCTTTTTTTTAGGCGGCGTGGTAGGGTGGTGTGATGAAAATAATGGTGGTTCCTGGAAAAATTGATTCATTGCCAGCGATCGCCCGATACGTACAGCAGGCGGCGGGCATGGCGGAGTTGGATGAACAGGCTGCCTACCGCCTGCGGCTGGCAGTGGACGAGATCGCCACCAATATCATCACCCATGGTTATGCCGCTATGGCGGAAGAAGGCTCTTTGACTCTATCGGCTGAACTGGCAGAATCCTGCCTGCAGATTCACCTGGAGGACACGGGGCAGCATTTTGACCCGTGCCAGGCGCAGCCGCCTGACCTGCGCACCCCACCGGAACAGCGAACTCCAGGCGGTCTGGGCATTTATCTGGCGCGGTGGGGCGTGGATCAGGTGCAGTATGAACGGCTGCCTGACGGCAACCGCACAACGTTTGTGGTACAACGGCGCTGCCGGCAGCAACCTGACCAGGGGACGGCGCCAAC
>CAYQYJ010000493.1:0-3097 GCA_964421605.1 uncultured Ardenticatenaceae bacterium
GAAGGGGGAAGGGGGCTTTTGGGAGAGGGCGAGGGGCGCAAGCGCCCCTCGCCCTACAATACCCCTAACCAGGCGAGACCTTTCCCCCCTTGTTGGGCGCTGGAAAAATAATTGATGGGCGCATGCAATACGCCCTTACGGGTAGCAGGAATTCTCATTTTGGCCGCTTTGCTGGGGATGAATCCCCAGGCTACAACAAATAAACGTGCTAAAGCACGTTGATAGCGTCTATTCTAACCTGCTTCAGCAGGTTTTTTTATCTTAGCCGCTGGTTTCAACCGCGGCGAAAGGGGCAAGTTCGTGTACGGGTAGGCAGTTCCCTTCCTTTTTGCTAAGATAGCGCATCTGTAAGCCAGGTTGTGGGGGGAAAGAGAGATGGGACGCAGATTTCGCAGATTGGTTTGGCGCAGATTTCGCAGATTTTTATGGTTAAAGTGGGGGTGGGGTGGGGTTTTGGTTTTGTTTGGGATGCGGATGAGAAGGGAGGTAGGTGATGGGCGCTGTGTTGCGTTTGACTCAGGAGGCTGCCGGCAATGCCGGCGAGTATACGGTGCGGCTGCGGTTGGAAGAGGACGGCGTGCCAGCGGAGGCTGTGGCTACTTTTTCGTTCACCTTCGACGCCCACGACCAGCGGGATTTGCGCTGGTATCTGGAGGATTATTTGCAGTTTCCGTTCGACCCGGCGCCGCGGGTGGCGCTGCGGGTTGAGGGGCGGATGCGGGCGATTGGGGAGGAATTGTTTCGGGCCATCTTCCAGGCGAATGACGAAACGCGCGACTTGTGGGCGGTGTTGCGTCCACAACTGGCGCAAACGCGGGTGGAGATTGTGGCGGCGGTGGCGGAAGCGGCGGCTATTCCGTGGGAGCTGCTGCGTGACCCGACCACGGACGAACCGCTGGCGCTACGGGCGCGCGCTTTTGTGCGGGCGCATACGCGCGCGGCGCTGCGCCACCGGCTGCCACAAACGGCGGCGGGGGAACCGATCCGCATTTTGCTGGTCATTTGCCGCCCAGGCGGGGCCAAGGACGTGCCGTTCCGCTCGGTGGCGGCGCGGCTGGTGCGGGAGATAAGCGCCGTGGACCGGCAGCAGTTCCAACTGGACGTGCTGCGCCCACCTACTTTTGTCCAACTGTCCGAGACGCTGCGGACGGCAGCCCGCGAGGGGCGGCCCTATCACGTGGTGCATTTCGACGGGCATGGGGCTTATCTGAAAGGCAAAGACAAAGTGTCGCTGCGAGAAGTGCTGCGTGGGCTGGTTCCACACGTCCTGACAGGATTGCGGGAAGGGGAACATGGCTACTTGCTGTTTGAAAACGCGGACGAACCGGACAACATAGAACTGGTGGACGGGACCCGCCTGGGCAAGCTGCTGGCGGAGACGGACGTGCCCGTGCTGGCGCTGAACGCCTGCCGCTCCGCTCATGCCGCGCCGCCGCCGCCGCCCACAGGCGCGGACAGCGCGCCCGCCGACGTGCATCAGGAAGTGCGGGCTTATGGCTCGCTGGCGCACGAAGTTACGGACGCGGGCGTGGCGGGGGTGGTAGCCATGCGGTACAACGTGTACGTGGTCACGGCGGCGCAGTTTGTGGCGGACCTGTACGCGGCGCTGGCGAAGGGGCTGCCGCTGGGGGAAGCCGTCAGCCGTGGGCGGCAGCAGTTGGCGGCGCATCCGCTGCGGCAGATAGCGGCCCGCCCGCTGCCGCTGCAAGATTGGGTGGTGCCGGTGGTTTATGAAGCCGCGCCCATTCACCTGTTCGCGGCGCAGGCGGGGGCGGCGCTGCCGCACGTGTACCTGCGCCGGACGCCAGGGGAGAGCGCCGCCGACCTGCCGGCAGCGCCGGACGTGGGGTTCTTTGGGCGGGATGAGACGCTGCTGGCGCTGGATCGGGCTTTTGATCACAGCAGCGTCGTTTTGTTGCACGGGTATGCCGGCAGCGGCAAAACCACCACCGCCGTCGAGTTTGCCCGCTGGTACGCCCAGACGGGCGGCATGAGGGGCCCGCTGCTGTTTACCACGTTTGAACGGCATACGCCCCTGCCGCGGGTGTTGGATCAGTTGGGGACATTGTTTGGGGACGCCCTGGCGCAAAACGGCGTGCATTGGCTGGCGTTGGACGACGAGGCGCGGCGGCAGGTGGCTTTACAGGTGATGGCGCAGGTGCCTGTGTTGTGGATCTGGGACAACGTGGAGCCGGTGGCGGGGTTCCCCAGCGGCGCGGAATCCGTTTGGAGTGCGGCGGAGCAGGCGGAACTGGCGGATTTTTTGCGCGCCGCCCGCGGCACGCAAGCGAAGTTTCTGCTCACCTCCCGCCGCGACGAGCGGGGGTGGTTGGGGGAGCTGCCCACGCGGGTGACGCTGCCGCCGATGCCGTTCCAGGAACGGGCGCAGTTGGCGCAGGCGCTGGCGGAGAAGCAGGGGCGACGGCTGGCGGATATCGCGGCGTGGCAGCCGCTGCTGGATTACAGCCAGGGGAATCCGATGACGATTACGGTGTTGGTGGGGCAGGCGCTGCGGGATGGGCTGGGCACGGAGGAGGAGGTGGAGGCGTACGTAGAGCGGCTGCGGGCGGGGGAGGCGGCTTTCGCCGATGAGCCGGCGCAGGGGCGGGCGCGGTCGCTGGGGGCGTCGCTGGCTTATGGGTTTGAGCACGCTTTCCACGAAGACGAACGGCGCATCCTGGCGCTGCTGCACCATTTTCAGGGGTTTGTGGATGTGGATGTGCTGGTGTTGATGGGACACCCTGATCTCGAGTGGAGTCTACCTGTTGCGCGGGACCTGACTCGCGAGCAGGGCATTGCCCTGCTAGATCGCGCCGCGGAAATCGGCCTGCTCACCCCCCATGGCGGCGGCACTTACGCCATCCACCCCGCCCTCCCCTGGTTCTTCAAAAGCCTGCACGACGAATATGAAACAGAAAACAGGCAACAGGCAACAGGCAACGGAAAACAGGGAGGGACGGCGCGGGCGTTTGTGGAGGCGATGGGGGAGTTGGGGAATTATTATCATGATCAGTATGAAGGAGGGAATCGGGGGGTGATTGGGGCGCTGCGGGCGGAGGAGGGGAATTTGTTGCAGGCGCGGCGGCTGGCGCGGCGG
>CAYQYJ010000494.1:0-3091 GCA_964421605.1 uncultured Ardenticatenaceae bacterium
AGCGCCCCTCGCCCTACATTACCCCTTCCCTGGCAAGGGTGGCGGGATTACCCGATTATTTTCTCAACGTCCAAACAGTTTGCGCTACAAGTTTGCTGCGAATATTGACCATTATACAGCAGCTTGTGGAATTGGTAAGGCGTTTTTTGCGCGCTGCTGCCGTAGTCTGTTCGTAGTGATGGGGTAGTTGCGGTTCGACGAGGCATTGGCTAGAATGCGCAGCTTATGAAGTCAGTACGCCCCGTTCACCCGCTTAAGGAGCCAGACGCTGCCATTGCATGAAGCTAACGAAGCCCCTTTGCCTGAGGGGGAAGCGCGTATGGAGACGCCGATCAGCCGTAATCGGGGCGTTATCCGCGCTGCCGGCATTCTGGCCATCGGCAACGTCGCCAGCCGCGTGTTAGGTCTGGCGCGGGAGATGGTCAAAGCCAATTTGTTTGGCGCTTCTGGCTTGCTTAGCGCCTACGAAACGGCGGCGCTGGTGCCCAACAGCCTGTTTGAATTGATGATTGGCGGCATGGTCAACTCGGCGTTAGTGCCCGTCTTCAGCGACTATGCGGCAGGCGACAAGGCGCGGCGCGCCGAATTGTGGAGCGTGGTCAGCACCTTTCTCACGCTGTCCAGCGTGGTCATGCTGATGGTCATTGGTCTGGTGGAGCTATTCACGCCGCAAGTCGCCTGGATCATCGGCGCGGTGAACTTTACCGATGTGACCCTGACGGCGGTGAGTATTGACCTGATGCGGCTGGCGACGCCCGCGGTCTTCTTCCTGAGCCTGTCCAGCATTTTAACGGGCGTTTTGTTTGCCCTGAAGCGGTTCACGCTGCCGGCATTTGCGGGCGCGGTCTTCAATGGCACTATCGTGGTTGCGGCCCTGCTGCGCCCCGATGAGATTTCCAGCCTGGTGTGGGGCATGTTGTTGGGGGCTGTGCTGCAAGTCGCCCTGCAACTGCCAGCCTTGCGCGACGCGGCGCTGCGCTGGCAGTTAAACTGGCGGCATCCAGCCATTCGCCGCATTCTGTGGCTGTATGCGCCTATTGTGGCGGGCATTGCCATCAACCAACTGGTGGTGGCCCTCAGCTACAACCTGGCGACCCGCACGGGAGACGAGAGCCTGACGTATATGCGCTACGCTACCACCCTTTATCAGTTCCCTTTGGGGCTGGTGGTGACGGCGCTTTCCATTGCCACGCTGCCGACGCTGGCGCAGCAAGCGAGCCAACATCCAGAGCAGTTCAAGCGCACGCTGGCGGATGGTATCCGGCTGGTGATTGCTTTAACGATGCCGGCAGCCGCCGGACTGTTTGCGCTGGCTACGCCTATCGTTCTGCTCTTGTTCCAGCATGGTCAATTTATGCCGGCAGACACCGCGCGCACAGCGCTGGTGCTGCAAGTCTACCTGTTTGGCTTGCCTTTTGCGGCTATTGATCAGATGCTCGTCTTTGCTTCCTACGCCCGCAAAGACACCTGGCGGCCTGCCCTGGTGGGCGTCATCAGCGTTCTGGTTTATTCGGTGGTAGCTCTGCAACTGTTGGCGCCCCTGGGGCTGCTCAGTTTAATGGTGGCGGACGCTGTCAAACACGTCGTCCACACGCTGTTGATGTTATTCTGGTTGCAGCGGCGTATAGGCAGCCTGGGGGGGCTGGGCATTATGCGCGTCTTCTGGCGGGCACTGTTGGCGGCGCTGTTGATGGGGGCGCTGGCTTACGCCGCCGCTGATTTTCTGCTGCAATGGTGGGCTGCGGGTGGGTTGTGGGCGCGGTTGGGGGTAGTGGTTATTGCCGGCAGCGTGGGCGTAGCTGCCTACGTTGGGCTGGCGCGGCTGCTGCACATCCGCGAGATTCAGTCGTTGGCGCGTTTGCGCTCCCGTTAGCGCGCCCTGACGCCGGCGACTCTGGTCGCGAGGTGGGGAAGCTGTTGGAAAACAACGCCATATTGGGTAAAATGCTGAGTTTATAAAGGCGAAGCATCAAAGGCAATTTTGCACGCTGCCAAAGGATAGGAACTGTGAGCGATTATACCTACCAACTTGTTGTTCAGACTGGCCCCCAGACAGGCGAAGTGTACAACCTGACCCAGGATTTAGTTATCGTGGGGCGCGACCCCGTTTCGGACATCCCGGTGAACGACCCGGAAGTGTCGCGGCAGCACGCGCGCCTGACGCGCAGCGGATCGGGTTATATGATTCAGGATATGGGCAGCACCAACGGCACTTTTCTGGACGGCAAGCGCCTGTCGGGTGAGCAAGTGCCTGTAGCTGCGGGGCAGATGATAGCCGTAGGCAGCAATATCACTTTATTGTTTATGGCTGTGCCCGCTAACGCCGCTATGCCCGCAGCCGTCGCGGCGCCAGACTCAGGCACGGTACTGGCGCTGCCAGATACCGATATGGTTCCAGACCTGCCACCCAGCCTGCCCGAGGAAGAACCAATTCCAGACCCATTGGGCATGGATGTTCTGGTCGAGCCAGCGGAAGAGGAACCGGAAAGTTTGCCTGAGCCGGTGGAAGATGCCGGCATCCAAGACATCCTGGAATCCCGGGCGCTGCCCGTCTTTCGTTTTGACGAAGAGAAAGCAGAAGTGGAGCCAGCCAGACCAGCCACGCCAGCAGCCTTGTCCCTGCCCGATCTCAATCAACAGCCGGGCGCGGCAGCAGCTAAAGCTGCGTCAGATTATGATAGTTACCGTCCCGCGCCGCCGCCCGCGCGCCAGCAGCCGGATTTGCTACCCCAGAATGACAAAAGCCGACGCAGGGTGACGATCGTTCTCGTTGTTTTGGCTGTTATCCTCTGTTGCTGCTGCGGTTTCTTCTTGATCATGTATTACTGGCTGGGCGACATTTTGTTGGAATGGATGGGTTATACTGCTGCTCTTTTGCCGGGGTTGGTGTTAATAGGCCGCTAATGACGCTGATAAAGCGCAGATTGGGTGGATTCTTGCTGGTAGTGGCGAGTTGAAAGGGATTCCTCATTTCACTCGGAATGACAAGTTTGATGCGAAAACGAAAAGGGGCAGCTTTACTTGTGGTGAAGCTGCCCCTTCTTATTGAAGACTTTCAAATGGCAAGCTAAAAGGGATTCCTCGTTTCACT
>CAYQYJ010000495.1:0-3084 GCA_964421605.1 uncultured Ardenticatenaceae bacterium
AGCTATTGTCGCCGTTTACCGCGACCAGCTCCTGAACAATTTGCCCCCTTTCCACTCTGACGACCGCCCTATTAACCCCAGCATCGAACATTTCAGCCGCATTCTCTGTCATGCCCTGGCTACCCGCATCGCCGCTCCCAACCTCTCCGCCATCACCGTCAAGCTGTGGGAAAACGACATCGCCTGGGCCAGCTACACGCTGCCCACCGACCCGCATCTGTGACATTCCAGATGACAAAAGTCTGCTAGACTTTTGTCATCCCAGCCGTTGGCGCGCAAAGGAAGTGAAATCCTGGGCGGGCTGGCCCGTTATGTAGGCGATGTTGTTGCTCACGCCAGCCAGTGCGTTGGTGGCAATAAGCTGCTCTAACTGCACCGCTAACTGTACGTAAGGTTCAGGCATACCGCGATCGCGATAATCGGCGGCGAGTTCTTCCCAGGTGATGGGCTGGTAGACGACCGGTTTGCCGCTTAGTTGAGCGGCAATGTTGGCGAAATCCTGCGGCGTCACCGTCGCGGGGCCTGTCAGATCGTAGGTTTGCCCCTCATGCCCCGCCGTCGTCAATACCACTGCCGCCGTGCGCGCAATGTCTGCCCGGCTGACAAAGGCTGCGCCCGCCTCGCCGCTGGGGGAGCGATACGCCCCCGATTTCATGGCAAGTTCCACCTCCACCACGTACATATCCATGTAGAAGTTGTTGCGCAACATCGTATATGGCAGTCCGCTACCGCGGATCATCTGTTCGGTTTCCAGATGCGTGCGCCCCAGCCACTCATCCGTTTCCACAGCCACAAAGCTGGTATACACCACCCGCCTCACGCCTGCTGCCCGCGCGGCGCGCACCACGTTTTCATGCTGTTCCCGCCGCTTTCTTACGTCCGCGTTAGAGATGAACATGAGGACGTCGGTATCCGCAAAAGCTCGTACCAACGAATCATAATCGTCATAATCCCCCTGACGCACAACGACCCCCTGCGCTGCCAGGTCGCGCGCCTTTTCTGGCGCGCGCGCCACCGCCGCAATGTTGCTTCCATCCCTGACCCGCAGTAGCTCCGCCACAATCAAACGCCCCAGATTTCCCGTCGCGCCCGTAATCGTAATCATTGAAACCTCCTTCGACAATAGTGATGATTAACAGTGGGGAGTGGTCAGTGGTCAGAATGCGACCCGTGACCCGTCCAAAATAAATCTGCGTCATCTGCGCAATCTGTGATTGTTTTCATGTATCATTCTCATGGTGATTTATCTATCATACACCATGAAGGGTAAAGTATACGAAGGGATGCGCTTATGCGGATAGGATTGGTTATTTATGGCTCGTTGGATACCTTGACGGGCGGCTATCTGTACGACCGCTTGATGGTGGAGGCGTGGCGCGCCAGAGGACACCAGGTTATCCTCTTTGCCCTCCCCTGGCGCGGTTATGCCCGCCATCTGCGGGACAACTTCAACTACTCTTTTTTCCGTCGCTTGCAGACAGCCGCCCTGGATGTGTTGATTCAAGATGAGCTGAACCACCCTTCCCTGGTGTGGCTTAATCCGCGGCTGCGGGCGCGCGTCGCCTACCCTATTCTTTCCCTGGTACACCTGGTTAAAGCCAGCGAATGGCGGCCCGCCTGGCAAAATCGTGGCTACGGTTGGCTGGAACGCCGTTACTGGCAGACGGTGGATGGTTTCATTTACAACAGCCAGGACACGCGCCGTCTGGTAGAAGGGATGTTGCGAACGTCGCCGCCAGGGGTAGTTGTTTATCCAGGGCGGGATCATATCTCTCCCCTGCCGCGGGCGGCGCGCATAGACGACCAATTGCTGCGGATCATTTCGGTGGGGAATGTGGTGCGACGAAAGGGGCTGCATACGCTGCTGGCGGCGCTGGCGCGATTGGGGCGCGACGATTGGCAGCTAACGGTGATTGGCAGCCTGACCATGGAACCCGCCTACGTCGCCGGTTTGCGCGCTTTCATGCACACACATGACCTGACAGATCGGGTGGCGTTCTGCGGCGCTGTGCCCAATGAGGAAATCGCTCCCTACCTGGCAGCCAGCGACTTGTTCGTCATGGTGTCACAGTACGAAGGGTTTGGCATGGTGTATCTGGAGGCGCTGGCGGCGGGGTTGCCCGTCATTGCTTCTACGGCGGGGGCGGCAGGTGAGATTGTGCGGCACGAACAGGAAGGTTTTTTGCTGCCGCCTGAAGACCCGGCAGCATTGGCCGATTTACTACGCCGCTTGCTATCCAACCCGGCGGTTCTCCTGCCCCTGAGCCGCGCCGCCCGCGCCCGTTGGCGGCAGTTTCCTACCTGGGCGGAAGGGGCAGAGAAGATTGCGGCGTTTGCTAACAGTCAACAGAAAACAGACAACAGATAACGGAAAACGGACTGTTGGCGACCAACGGCGTTAACCGTTCAGCCATTCACGAATTCACCAATTAACCATTTTCTCTGTCTCCTGCCATTCGCCTGGCTGCAAGTTACCCAACTGCCAGGGGCCAATGGCGCAGCGGATCAGGCGTAGGGTGGGATGACCAATGGCTGCGGTCATGCGGCGCACCTGGCGGTTGCGCCCTTCGGTGATAGTCAGGGAGAGCCAGCAAGTGGGGATGTTGCGCCGTTCGCGGATGGGCGGCGTGCGCGGCCAAACAGCGGGCGGTTGTACGCGGGCGACGCGGGCGGGGCGGGTGCGCCCGTCGCGCAAATCCACGCCTGCCGCCAGGCGGGCCAGGGCGTCGTCGCTGGGAATGTTTTCCACCTGCGCCCAATACGTTTTGGGCAGCTTGAAGCGCGGATCGCTGATCTGGCGCTGCAAGCTGCCGGAATCTGTCAGCAGCACCAGCCCCTCGCTGTCATGGTCTAGCCGTCCCGCCGGGTAGACGTGTGGCACGGGGATATAGTCCGCCAGGGTGGGGCGGCCTGCGCGGTCGGTGAACTGGCAGAGCACCAGGTACGGTTTGTTGAACAGAATGAGGCGAGCCATAAGCGTGTGCAGAGGTCAGGGTGTTGCGTTTACTGTGTCTCCCTTCCAGTATACGCCGCCCGCCCTGTCTTGCGCTACCTTGACGGAGGGTGAAGGACAATTTAGCCAAT
>CAYQYJ010000496.1:0-3081 GCA_964421605.1 uncultured Ardenticatenaceae bacterium
CGCCCTACAATGCGTTCTATTTTGACGATTTCGCCTGTGTTGATACTTTGTCCGGTCATGGAACGCGCCCCCAGATTGACGCGCCCGCTGACGTTGTTGTAGGCAATTTGCCCCAAGCCATTGCCTGGTATGGTGATAATCACTTCGGCTTCACGTCCTACGGCGTCCGATTCCAGGGAGTAGTGGCTGGATTTGCTGGGCGAGAGAATGTAGATGAAGGCGGCCTGGGCTAACGCACCAAAGATGAGGCCGATGCCTGCCGCCCAGAGGACGCTGGCGATTGCGCCTTGCTCCAGCCAGAGGCGGGTAACGAGGCCAACGAGACCAAAAGTGGAGCCGAAGATAGCCAGGGCAAAGGGGCTGATGTGGATGAAGTCGAGGTCGGTGTCCCCATCAACGCCAACATCCAGCACATCCCCCACGCCCGCACCAATTAAGGTGATGACGGCAAAGACGAAGCTAAGGACGAGAATGCCGGCATATACCAGATTCAACGTGCCTGATGAGAACAACTCTTCCAACATGGTGTACGCTCCACGTAGCCGACGTCTAGTAGACGAAAAGATAACAACTCTTACAAATTATAGCACCTATGCCGCCACGTGCAGCCTTTTTGGGCGGTTTTTCACGTGATTACGCTGGAAACTACCCGAACGGGGGGGATGCGCCACGCCTCAATGGCGCAGGAGCGCCTGCGGCTTGCCTGTCAAAGGGCGGGCAAGATGCCCACGCTACGGCGGGCAAGATGCCCTCGCTACATAAAAGCGCCCTTCACTGAACAAAAACAGTTGTGTTATAATGGTGGGCGCTGTCTTTGTAAAATTTGTAGAAGGAGATGAAACTCATGACAAAACAGGTCGTCAAGCAGAATCCAGCCAAAGCCCAAAAAGTAGCCCGCGATAATTCGCTCATGGGACGTTTTAAGCGGCTCTCTTTTTCGGAAAAGGTGATGTATATACTCAGCATTATGATCGTGTTGGCCATGGTGCTGGGTCTGTTTGTCAGCTTTGCGCCTATTCAATAGGACGCGGCGTATCTCAAGTAAGGAGCAACAGGGCAAACAGCGCAGCCAATACAGCCGCCACGCCATATTCCACGACTGTCTGCCGGCTTAGTCTGTGCAGGCGCTGCTGTTGAATCAAGCCTGCCAGGACGTAGAAACAGACAAACAACATCAGCCCCCCCTGCAAGTTTGACAGGCGCCAATAGTTGATGGCCCAGGCCATTTGGGCCATCAATATGCCTACGATGATGCCATAGATAGCGGCTTCGGTTAGTTTGCCGGCATTTGACCAGTAAAAACGGGTAGCCAACAGCGTCATACCCAACCAGACTAACAGACTGGCAACGAGGCTGGGGGCGCGTTGGGCGTAGATGACGGTCAACACAGCCAGGGCTGTCAGGTGAATACAAGCCATGTAAGCCCATTGCCAGGCCAGGCTGCGTTTGGGCTGCCGCCCGACGGCGGCATATTCCAGGCCCAGGATCAGGGCAAAAACAACGCCGCCAGCTAACAGGGCCGCCACCCACAAAAGGGGGTTCTGCAACTGCGGCAAAGCAAACGCCAGGGCGCAAGCCCACAGCGTGGGCATGAGGGCGTACATGAGGGTGTGGTCTATAGGCTCCTGGCGCGCTCTGGGGTGGCTGTGTACGAGAGAGGTCATGCCGGCAACCGCCATGCCGGCAATGATGCCGGCAATTAACGCCCCGCTGGAAACGGACAAGACCATATCGAGCCCCAGAGGCCCCAGGTTGAGCGGGCGTGCCGGCATTTGCAACAAACGGGACAAAGCCAGCGCCAACAACAGCGCGCCCGTAATCACCCCCAGCCGATCCCGATCCACGGGTTCAGATTCCTTCATAAAGCGTCACTACGCAGCCTCTTTGATATTTCACCGCCAAGACGCGAAGACCGCGAAGAAAGGCAGGGAATCCTGGCGTTCCGTGATCATACTCAGAACCCGCTCAGAGTCTACCGAAAGGACAAACCGTTCGTCATACTCAGAGTCCGTCTCTGCAGCAGGTTCAGGGCAAGCTCTGCGTTCACCGAAGGAACAAGCCTTTGCGTCTTCACGGGAAGTAGATACCACAAAGCTATTCTAAAGCGGAACAGGGCCGCAGGCGAGTTCTCTATGTATTGTCTCGCCGCTTGGGTATAATCAGCCCATGTCGCCAATTTTTCTCAGCCTGCTCTACCTGCTCTCTGGCCTCTGGGCGGGAGTGATCATCAATGCGCTGGCGGATGATTTGCCGCAACGCGCCCGCCCCCGCCTGCCCCATTGTCCACAATGTGGATATAGCTACCCACCAGCGCAATGGCTGGCGCTGCTGCGCTGGCGCGCCGCCTGCCCCCAATGCGCGCTACCCGCGCGGCGGCGGGCCCCTATGGTGGAAGCGACCACAGCCCTGCTGTTCGCCGCCCTGCCCTGGCTTATCCCCGACCCCATCACGCGCTTCTTCACCGCCCTCTACAGCGCCATTCTCATCCTGATTATCGTCATAGACCTGGAGCACTTCCTGATCTTGCACGTGGTCACGCTGCCGGGCACAGCCCTGGCGCTGCTGGCGACCTTCGTCATTCCTGACCAAAACTGGCGGCTGGCTCTGGCTGGGGCAGTGAGCGGATTCCTCTTGTTTTTTCTCTTTTACTGGATTGGGCAGCTTTTGTTTGGCGCGGGGGCGTTAGGCTTCGGCGACGTCACTCTGTCGCTGCTGTTGGGGGCGATGCTTGGCTTTGACCGCATCTTCTTTGCTCTGCTTTTAGGTATTGTTCTGGGCGGCGTCTCCAGCCTGATTTTCATGGCGCTGCGCCGCCGCGGTCGCTTTCACATTCCCTATGGGCCTTACCTGGCAGTCAGCGGCATCATTATGCTCATCTGGGGGCGGCAGGTCTTTCTGTGGTACACCAGCTAAAGCCGCCTGTTCTGCCCATTTCAGGTACAATCAATTAAAAATTTCACCGCCAGGACCGTTTCGGAGTGGCGGCTTCAGCCGGTAACGTTGCCGCCTAAAGCCTCTACTCCGGGAACTTATTAACTGTCCGTCAATAAGTTGGCGATTGGGGTTTGTAGTAACCGCTTT
>CAYQYJ010000497.1:0-3064 GCA_964421605.1 uncultured Ardenticatenaceae bacterium
ACGCCCAGCCCATCCCACTGCGCCGCTATCTGCCCGTCCGCGCCCACCAGATGCAGGAAGATTTGCAGGGACGCTGGCTCGCCCGCTTGTCGCCAGAAGGTTTGCCAGGTGAGGGCGCTGCCAGGCGCGGCGGTGATGGTACGCGGCGCGTCCAGATAAGCCACAAGCTGGCTGGCGTCCAACTGCAAAGTTACGCTAGTTGGCGGCAAGGGCGGCAGTGTTGGCTGTGCGCGATAGAGGGTGTAGGCTGGCGCGATCGCTAGCGGCGCCAGCGCATCGGCAAACGCAGGCGGCGGCGGCGCCGTCAGAGCGTAATAAATCGGAGAAGCGGCGGGCTGCAGCCACGCCTGTTCAGGGAACTGCCAGCGCAGGCGCAGGTCGTTACTGCCCAGCAAGGCGTGATCGGCAGGGGCAATTTCATCTAGCTGCACGCCGCTCAATACCAGATTTACAGGAGAACCAGACGAGGGCACGTCATACACGAAAATGCTGTACCCAATCTTCGCCAAAGGCGCCCGTTGGCGAAACCAGGCGTACAGGTCGTGGTCGGCGAAATGGACGCCCTGCAAATTGGTGACGCTGATGGCGTAAAGCCCTGGCGCGGGGTCAGACGGGTAAAAAATGCGCGCATTGGGGGCCATCAAACGCGGCGGGAAGCTGTCCAGGCCGCGATAGGCGATGCCGTAATATTCGGGGCGGGCTTCACCAAAGTAGCTGAGATAGACCCAGGGCACGTCATTTTGAGTCATCCAATCCGCCAATCCAGGCAGGTCTTGGCCCCAGTCTATGTTGCTGTCCACCAGATAACGCCAGCCGCCATCGGGCCCGCCTGCCAGCAGGTTAAAAAAGGAAAGGTGGTGGGGGTGAATCAGCAGCGTAGCCGCGCCCAACCAGAGCGCCAAAGCCGCCGCCAGACGCCGCGGCGGTACGCTCAGATGGGTCAGCGCCACGGCGGCAAACACGACCAGAAACGGCAGCAGGGGCAGCAAGTGGCGATAACCCAGGTTGATTTCGCTGGTCAGGGCAATGGCAAAGTAACCCAGCGGCGGGATGAGCAGCGCCGCCAGATCGATCCGGTTAAAGGGAGAAGGTCGCTGTGGGCCACGCTGCCAGAGGGCGGTAGCGGCGGCCCCAGCCAACAGCAGTAGCGTGGGCAAAGGCGTTTTCAGAAAAAAGGCGACGGGAAAGTAATACCACCAACCGCTGCCGCTGTATTGCCCCAGTAAAAAAGCGGGCGTTTCTTTTTGCAGCCGTCCACCGATGTCCAGCAGTTGCTCCAGGTGGTGAGACAGTGGGAGCGTCACGCCAGCCAGTTGGGGCGCAGCGGGCAGATGGGTGGGGAGCGTTCCCACCTGGAAGCCATAAGCAGCCCACAAGGTGAACAACGCGCTCAAGGGAAAGGCGATAAGCAGTTGGGCCAGCATGGTTGCCCGAATACGCGGCGTCGTGGTATGCCACTGCTGCCAGACGCCGACAAGGATAACCAGGCCGAAAAGAGGCACGAACAGCGCCGCCGTGAACTTGGTGTTTTGCAGCAAGCCAAAGGAAATGCCGGCAATGACAATACGCCGCCACGCCGGCTGCCGCAGATAAGCCCACAGCGCATACCCCGCCACGGCTGCCGCCGCCGCCAGACCCAGGTCCGTCGTGGCTAATTGCGTATGCGCCAGGATATTCGGGTCTAAGGTTATGAAAGCCAACGCCAGCAGCCCGGCCAGGCGTCGCCCGCTGAGCCGCGCCGCCCACCGCCCCACCAGCGCCGCCAGCAGCATCCCCAACCAGACTGTCGGCAGCCGCCCCAGCAGCAAAATGCGGGCCACGTCATTGCCGATTTCCCACATAAACAGCTCTGCCGGGCGGTGGAAATTGGTTTGCTGCCAGGCAGGATCGTCCACTGGCAGCCGAATAGTTTCATCGGCAGCCATGAAAGCGGCGTTGAGCGCATTCAGCCCCAACGGATGACCCACGCGCATATGGCGGTTTTCGCCGCGCAAATAGGCCACGCCGCGCACCAGGAAACCTTGTTCGTCAAACGTAGGCGCGCTCTGTCGCAGGCTGGCGACCGCCAATCCATACATGAGGAGCAGCAAGGCGGCTGCCAGCCCGGTTGTGAACAGTCGAATGGGAAAGCGGCGGGCGAGCAAGGCGGTCATGACACGGGTGAAAAGCCGGCTGCCGCCAGCGCCAGCAGCAGCAGTTGGCCCAACCCTTGCGGCAATAAGCGGGGGTCCAGATATTCGTCCAGGCGGTGGGCGTTGCCAGAGCGGGCCAGACCAATGCAGACAGCCTGCCAGCCGCGACTCAGGGGGATATTGGCGTCGGTGCTGCCGGCATCATAACTGATCTGGCGGCAGCCCACGGCTTGCAGCGCCGCTGTAGCCCACTGCACCAGCGACGCCTGGCGTGGTATCCCGCCGGCTGGACGGTTGCCCACCTGCTGCACCAATACCTCTACCTGGGGCTGCTGCCCTAGCCGCGCCGCCAACTCTTGCACCTGTGCGGTCAAAGTCGCCAGCGCCGCCGCCTCTTCCGAGCGCAAATCCAGCAGCAAACTGGCTGACGATGCAATCGCGTTCACCGACATGCCCCCCTCAATAACGCCAACGTTGTAGGTCGTTTTAGGACGGGTGGGAAGTTGAAGCTGCGTGATGCCGGCAATCAGTTCGGCTAATATGTGAATGGCGTTGGGGCTGCCAAAAGCCCCCCACGAATGCCCGCCCGGTGTGTTCACCTCTATACGAAAACGGTTGACGCCAATGGCCTCATGAAATATCTGACCATACAACCCCCCTTCTACCACCACGTAACGCGCCGCGTCGCCAAAGTGGTCAGCCACCGCCCGCATTCCGCGCAAATCGCCCAACCCCTCCTCCGCCACGTTCGCCACAAACCAGATGTCTGCCAGCGGCTGCAAACCAAACTGGCGCAGCGTATCCGCCAATATCAGCAAACCCGCCACGCCTGCACTGTTATCGGCGATGCCGGGCCCATAAACCAGCCCATCCCGCCGCGTTACAGTTAAATCCGTCTCCGCGGCGAAAACGGTGTCCAGATGGGCGGAAAT
>CAYQYJ010000498.1:0-3049 GCA_964421605.1 uncultured Ardenticatenaceae bacterium
TGCGGCGAAGCGGGTGAGGATACGCGCCGTGTGGCGGATGCCCTGGCGGAAGTTGTGCAAATCCATGTTCTCGTTGGGGGCGTGGGCGTTGCTGCCGGGGTAGCCAATGCCCGCGCTAACCACAGGCAGCTTGAGAATATCCACAAACGGGTACAGAGGCCCGCTGCCGCCAATAATCGGCTCAATGATGGGCGGCTGCCCGTACACTTCCGTAGCCGCCGCCGCCGTCAACTGCACAAACGGATCGTCCGGGTCAATCTTGGCTGGACGCCCGCCTCCCAGGTAGCGGATATGGACATCGCCGAAGCCTTGTGCGTCCAGATGCGCCCGCAATTTAGCCAGGATGTCCTCAGGGTCCTGGTGCGGAACCAGACGGAAATCAATTTTGGCGCTGGCCCGTGCCGGCAAAACCGTCTTCGATCCCGGTCCCTGATACCCCGCCGTCAGCCCACAAATAGTACAGGTCGGCTCAAACACCGCCTGCCGCAGCAAATCCACGCCCCCCGTCGTCCCGCGCAGAAAGCCCGACAACTGGAACATCTGCCGCAACTGGGCGGATTCGTCTGGCAGCGCCGCCAGCAGCGCCATATCCCGCGCGCTGGGGGGAACCACATCGTCGTAAAAGCCGGGGATCAAGATGCGCTCCTGGCTGTCCTTGAGTGTGTTAATAGCCCAGGCCAGCCGCCAGGCAGCGTTGGCGAAGATAGAACCGCCCAGACCAGAATGGGCGTCCTTGCTGGCTGTCTGTACCGAGAGTTCTACGTAGCACATGCCGCGCATACCCAGCGTCAACGTGGGCGCGCCCTGGAAGTCCACCCCGCCAAACTCCCACACGCAGGCGTCGGCGGCTAATTTGTGTCGGTGGGCGGCGATAAATGCCGGCATATGCACGCTGCCAATCTCCTCCTCCCCTTCAATCAACCACTTGACGCGGCAGGGCAGTTCCCCCAACACATGCCGCACCGCCGACACCGCCGCCAGACGAGCAATGATATGCCCCTTGTCGTCGGAAACCCCACGCGCATAAAACTTATCTCCTCGCCGCGTCAGTTCAAACGGCGGCGACTCCCACAACTCCAGCGGCTCTGGCGGCTGCACATCATAGTGCAAATAAAACAGCAGCGTCTTCTCGCTGCGCCCGCCACCCTCGCCATACACCACCGGGTGCCCGCCCGACGGCATCACCTCGCTGGCAAACCCATGCTCCGCCAGCATCGCGCCCACCAGGTCGGCGCACTCGGCAATACCCCACCCCTGCGCCGAAACGCTAGGCTGCGCGCACAACCGCGCCAACTGCGCCAGGTAAGCGTCCATATGGTCGTCAATCTGTTGGTCAATTTGGGAAAAAAGTTCGTCGTTCATCATTTGGTAGGAATTCCCCGCTCCGTTCGGAATGACAGAAGCAAATCAAAGCCACCAACCAAGTATACGCCAATGACCTGCGACAAGCCACGATTGGCGGCTACCCCACAATCTACCCTCTTGTCGGCTACGTTCGCTCTGCTGTTCCCCAATGCGGCAGGCAATCATGCTATAATCAGCGGCAAAAGCAGATGCAGCAATCCTACCAACGTCTGGGAAAATACCATGCGCTCCACACAAATGTATTGGCTCTACTTTCTGATTGGCTTGCTGGCGCTGGCAGCGCTGGCTTGCAACGCCCCCATCGGCGTCAGAACGACCCTGCCGCCGCCGCCCACGCCCGGCGGGGTTGTCGCTACCGTAACGGTGGACATAACCCCCGCTACGCCCGTCAGCACGGTCACCGGCGAACGCCCCACCGCCATGCCTCTACCCACATTCACGCCCATCCAGACGCGACCGGCGGGCACGCCGCCGCCTGGTCAAGCCGCCACGCCCACCGTGACCGCCACTGCCACCCTCACCGCCACTGCCACCATAACGCCCACGCCCACCGTATCCGGCCCGCTGGGTTTCACCTACCAGATTGTGTGGACCACCACCCCCGACGCCAACGGCAACGTCATTGCCCAGGTCACCATCACCGCCTTTGGCGGCACAGGCGAGTACCAATACTACCACGACGACCTCCTGCAGGACGGTCCCGTTTTCCGTTATCGTTGGGCTGCCTGTCGCGACAATCCAGGCAGTTTCCGCGTAGATTCTGGCAGCGACAGTGTGCGCGTCAACTACTTCGAGCGTCCCCCCTGCCCCTCCCCGTAGGGCGGGTTGGCAACCCGCCCCCACCTCGTGGACAACATCCCTGTAGGGGCGTATTGCATACGCCCAAGTCTATGGATTTTGTCATTCCGAGTCCTAAGCTTGTCGAAGGAAACGAGGAATCCCTTTCTAACCGCTTACCTCTCCCCACTACTTTCACAAAAGGCTCAACACCAGCCGCCGCAGCAGGTCAATCACAATCAAAGCCACCAACGGACTAAAGTCCAGCCCCCCCGCTGGCGGAATAAGGCGTTGGAAAGGAGCCAGAATCGGGTCTGTCAGGTCATACAGCAGGCGAATCAATGGGTTATAGGGATTGACCCGCACCCAAGACAACAATACCCGCACAAATATGAGCAGAGTCAAGAGCGTAAATACCAGATTGACGAATTGAAAGAGCATACATATCTCCGGGGGAATCAGTGAATAGTGGACAGTGCAGCGCCCCGCCCATAAGACCAATCTGCGCCATCTGTGATTATCCTCATGCTTGCCGTTCGCCAAATAACGCCCGGCCTACGCGCACGTGCGTGGCTCCTTCGGCCACAGCCAGTTCAAAATCATCCGTCATGCCCATGGAAAGACAAGGGAGAGTCGCCTGTCGCAGATGCGCCTGCGGCAGATGTTCTCGCAGCCAGGCTCCCAGCAGGCGGGTACGGCAGAAAACGGCTTGAATTTCGGCAGGCGGCGCTTCCCAGGGAGCCATCGTCATCAGCCCACACAACTGCAAACCTGGCAGTTCGCTGATGGTCGCTGCCGTCGCCAGCAAGTCTGCCTGCTGCGCGGCGTCTTCTTCCCAACGAGAACAGTTGAAACCCGCTTTGCTGGCTTCGCCGGAAACGTTCACTTCCAGCAGCGTGGGCAGCGT
>CAYQYJ010000499.1:0-3040 GCA_964421605.1 uncultured Ardenticatenaceae bacterium
CGCTGCTTGCTCTGGAATCGGCAACTGTCAAAGTTAGCCAGTGCGTGTACAATCATAGTCAGTCGTCGAGTCCTCACAGTAGGGATTCCTGATATATGCCAGCACGCACGTATGGTTTGCCCTTACCATTTTCATAGGGACATGTTATATGAGCCACATCCCGCAAAGCGAAATGGGGATGTCTGATAGTTGGGCGGAGTCTGCCCGCCATACGCCTGACGCGCCTGATAAACGGAGACAGCGCGGCGTGTTGGCTGCCGGCATTTACCGCAGCCTGCCGACCATCATCCTGGCGCTATCATCACTCCTGTGTCTCCTCACCCTTTTAGTTGGCCTGAGTAATCCAGACTTTGCAAGCCTGTCACTAACTATGGTCAGTTTGGGGCTGGCTGCTTTTGCGCTACTGCTGTTTGCCGGACAGCGCCGCGGCTGGTTTTCAACTTCCCTGCGCGATGCAGCGACCATTCAATATCAAGCCAATGTCTTGCGACACGTCTCAGATGCCGTAATTTCCACGGATTTGCAATATATGGTGCAAAGCTGGAATCAGGCCGCCGTCGATATTTACGGCTGGTCGGAAGAGGAAGCGGTGGGGCGGCCGCTGTTCAGCCTATTACAAACCACCTATTTTGACACCACCCACGAAGCGGCCCAGGCGCAGTTTGAACAGGATGGATTCTGGCACGGAGAAGTTATCCAGCAGCGGCGGGATGGCAGCCCTGTTTTTATTCAATCATCCGTGCGCATGATTCGCGACAAAAAGGGCGCGCCCATTGCCGTGGTGGCGGCTAACCGCGACGTGACGATACAAAAAGAGACAGAGCGTCTGCTGCAAATTCGGCTAACCACGGAACAACTCATTGCCCGTATTTCTGCGGATTTTGTTAATTGCAGCGTGACCGAGATTGACGCCATGATTGACCAGGCGTTGGCTGAGATTTGCCGTTTTGCCAACGTAGATGACGCGGCCATTTATCTGTTACAGCCAGAGATGGCGGACGTGTATTACCCGGCTTATCGCTGGCACGTGAGTGGGTTGGATGTTCCGCCGGAACTGCTGACATTTAAGCGCAGCGACATGCGGCTGCCATTGGTGCAGCCGGGGTACGTTTATATCGGCAGCATCCGCGACTTGCCGCCGGAAGCCACGGCAGAACGGGAAATCATAACCGCCAGCGGCACCCAATCGGTGATTGCTTTTGCCCTCACCGTCAAAGGAGATTTACTCGGTTTTTTGAGCCTGAGTTCCTATACCAGGGAGTACGCCTGGGATGAAAACCTGATTGACTTGTTTCGTTTTATGACGGATATTGTCACCAGCGCGCTGACGCGAAAATGGGCGGAAGAGGCACTGCGCGAGAGCAAGGAATCTTACCAGATGTTGGTGGAGCAGTCGTTGCAAGGATTGGTTGTCTATCAGGACAACCGCATTGTTTTTGCCAATCCTGCCGTGTCCCATATTACGGGCTATCAGCTAGAAGAGCTTTTGGCGCTGTCTGCTGAGGCGACAGCCAACTTGCTGGCCTGGCAGAACCAGGAACTGGTTTTGCAGCGGGCGCGGGATCGTCTGGCGGGTAAATCCGTACCGCCGCGGTACGAAGTGGAAATGGTGCACAAAAATGGCACGGTCATCTGGTTAGAGATCGCTTCTAGCCGTATTGAATATCGGGGGATGCCGGCAATTCAAGTGGTGTTAGTAGACATTACAGAACGCAAGCAGGCGGAAGAGGCGCTGCGCCAGGCGCAAAAACTGGAAAGTTTGGGGGTATTGGCTGGCGGAATCGCCCACGATTTTAATAACTTATTGGTAGCGATGTTGGGGCAAAGCTCATTGGCATTGACGCTGCTGCCTGAGGAAAGTGCGGTGCGACCGCACATTCTAAAAGCCGTCAGCGCCGCCGAACGAGCCGCCGACCTGACGCAGCAGCTCTTGGCTTATTCGGGGCAGGGGCAGTTCCTGATGACCTCCATTGACCTGAACGCCTTAATTCAAGAGAACTTGCATCTGCTGGATGTGGCTTTACCCAAGGAGGTGGAACTGCAAATGCAGTTAGCGCAGCCGCTGCCCTTAATCCAGGCAGATAAAGGGCAGATGCAGCAAGTGATCATGAATCTGATTATCAATGCGGCGGAGGCGATTGGTGGGCAGCCAGGCGTGGTTGTGGTCACGACCGGAGACCAGATGGTTTCGCCGGAACAGGCGGAATCGTGGCAGTATAAGGGCCAGCCGCAGCCATCAGGTCGCTATGTTTATTTACAGGTGACGGACAACGGCTGTGGCATGGATGCCGAGACGCTTCCCCGCATTTTTGATCCGTTTTTTACGACGAAGTTTACCGGACGCGGTTTGGGTCTGGCGGCGGTGTTGGGCATTGTGCGTGGTCACCAGGGGGGGCTGCAAGTACAAAGTGAGCCGCAGCAAGGAACGACCTTCCGTCTATTTTTCCCGGCGGTGGAGCCCGCAGAGTCGCCCGTTATGTCTGCGCCCGCTGCGCCTGCGGAGACGGGATTGGTTTTGGTTATTGATGACGATGCGCCCGTGCGCGAGGCCATAGCGGATATATTGACGCTGGCGGGGTGGCAGGTGATAGCCGCAGAAAGCGCGCTTGCCGGCATTGATCAATACCGCGAGCATTGGACGGACACTTCATTGGTGCTGTTGGATTTATCCATGCCTGGTATGGGCGGCGCAGAAGTGTCGTCCGCTTTGCACGAGATCAATCCGAGTGTACCTCTGGTGCTGTGCTCAGGCTTTGGTCCCCTGGAAGCCATGCGCCGCTTTGCCCATATGCCCGTGCGCGCCTTCTTGCAAAAGCCGTTTACGGCTGACCAGTTGTTGGATGTGGTTCGGCAGTACGCCCGCACGTAATGGCTCCTACGTGATCCTTATTGTTGCCGGCAATTCTGGGTGCATTACCCCTTCCCCCTTTTGGACATTGAGAAAATAATCAGGTAATCGCGCGCCTACTGCCAGGGAAGGGGTACTGTAGGGCGAGGGGCGCTGCGCGCCCCTCGCCCTCTCCGAAAAGCCCCCTTCCCC
>CAYQYJ010000500.1:0-3035 GCA_964421605.1 uncultured Ardenticatenaceae bacterium
GCGGGGGGCGTCAGGATGATGGGTTGTTCGCGGCGACGGCGGACGCGCCAGCCATAGTAGATGGCTATCAGGGCGACCAGCGCCACGATGTAGTTGGCGACTTCCCAGGTGGATTGCTGCTGTTCCGTGAGCGGGTGCAGCAGGCGGGTGGACGTGCCGCGGGAGCGGATGGAGAGCAAGTCCAGGTCTTCGGCGGACCAGTCCACGCTGTTTTGCAGGAACTGCAGGCTGTTCAGGTAGCGTTCGCCGCTGAGGTTGGCGGAGAGGTTGAGCAGGAAGTCATCCACGAAGGAAGGGCTGCCAATGACCACCAGGCGGGCAGATTCGGGAGAGAGCGTAATGGTTCCCAACGGCTGCGGGCTGGCAGCGGCGGGGGTGGGTTCGGCCCCTTCGGCGCTTTCTGCGGCGGGCTGGAAGGGGGAAGGCTTATCGGTGAAGTAGCTCTGGAAGACGCCCTGCACGGAGACGGCCAGGGGATAGGATTGGGGTTCGCCCGTGGTGGGAAAGCCTGTCTGCGGGTAGAGAGCGAAATCGGGCTGGATATTGGTATTGGTGGTCAGCCAGGCGTTGGCGCTGGAGCGAGCCAGCACGGCTGTCTGGCGGCTGGCGTTCAGGGTTTCGTCCAGTTCGACAGGAGAGGGCCAACTGAGGGTGAGGGCGGGCAGGTTGGCGGCAATAGGGCTGTCGGCGTTCAGTCCATCGGCGCGCACGTCTACGAAGAAGGGGTAGTCAATGGCTTGAATTTCTTGCACCTGGAAACCGCCCACATCGCGTACAACGCTGACGGGGAAGGGAGCGTTTTGGGCATCCAGCAGGAGCGAGCTGGAGACGTTGACGCCGTAGCTGGCGAGCAGTTCCTGCACGCCCTGGGCAATGGGGTTAAGGGCTAACTGTTGCCCGAACTGATCGAACATGACGCTGTGGCTGCCAGTGGCGACGACGACCGAGCCGCCGCGCATCAGGTATTGGTCTACGGCAAACAGGGCTTTGTCGTCAAAGCCTTGAGGGGACATGAGCAGCAGCACGTCTATGTCGCCGGGAACCTGCCCGGTGGAGAGGTCTACGTCGCGCACGGTGTAGGATTGGCTTAGCTGCTGTTGCAGCAGGTCGTAGCTGGCAATGGGCTGCAGGGTATTGCCCAGTATAGGATCGCTGATGGGGGTGTCGGGCGGCGTCCACAAGCCGACGACTTTCAGGAAGCCGCTGGAGGTTTGTTTCAGGGCGGATTCAATGGCAATGCGCACGTCCGCTTCGGTGGCGTCGCTGCTGGGGGCGATGATTTGCACCTGGTCGCCATTTTCCAGCACCAGATGTTGGTAGAAGGTGTCGCTGGCAAAGAAGGAGACGGGAATAGGCTGCAAGCCGTAGGTCTCTTGCAAGGTCTGCCGGTTGACGGAGCTGTTGGGGTCGTCGGGGTTGACGACCTGGAAGAGGAATTTGCCGTTGGCAGTGTCCTGAATTTCGGAGGCTACGGCGACAATGGATTCCTGGGTGGTGACGAGAGATGCCGGCAATGTATCCGGCGTCACATATAAGGTCAACCGCACCGGCTCCGCCAGCGCCGCCAGCACGGCGTCAATGCTCTGGAAGCCGTAGACGACCTTCTTGATGCCGCTGGTTAAGTCATACTCCAGATTGCGCAGGTTGACGTCTATCGTGCCATCCGGCTGCGGTTGCGCTTCCACCAAATCCTGGAAGTTGAGGACGACGTTCTGGTCGCCGTAGCGGATGAGGATGTCAAAGTAGGAGTTGATGACCGAGGCTTCATAGCGGTCGGACACCTGGAAAGGGGTGGGGCGAATGCCGTAGACCTGGTTGGCTTCGGCTTCGATTTCGGGGTCTTGCAGGGGGTCCACGACTTCGGCTTGCAGGCGACCGCTGCCGGCAATTTCATACTCGCGCAGCATGTCCCGAATGCGCGGCGTCAAAGGAGCCAGCAATGGGTGGGTTTTGTCGCTGATGTAGGCGCGAATGAGCAGCGGCTCCTGCACGTTGTCCAGCAAATCCTTCGTGGTTTGCGACAGGCTGTACTCCTGCTGCGCCGTCAGGTCCAGGCGCAGCCCTTGCAGGGGGAAGAGCCAGACGTTGAGCAAAGCCAGGTTCAGCATGAGCAGACCCGCCGTCAGCCAGACGCGGCGGCGGTAGCCGCGCTGCTGCTGGCTCCAGCGCACGGCGTCCAGGGAAATCGTGTTCAAGGTGAGGAATATGCCCGTCAGCGACAGGTAGTAGACCAGGTCGCGCAGGTCAATGACGCCGCGCTCAATGCTCTCAAAGCGGCTGCCCGTGCCCACCGCCCACAAAATCTGGCTGATGCCGCCGCCAAAGAAGTTGGTGACGCCGCTGGTGCCGACGACGTAAAACAGGCCGCCCAGCAGCACGGTGACGATCAGGGCCACGATCTGGTTATCGGTGCGGGAGGAGACAAACAAGCCAATGGCGGCATAAGCGCCAGCCATGAGCAGCGCCGCCAGATAGCCGCCCAGCACTGGCCCCCAGTCCAGGTTGCCAATCAGGGCCACGGTGATGGGCAAGGGCAGCGTCAGCGCCAGCGCCAGGGCGATCATGGTCATGACCGCCAGGAATTTGCCCAGCACCAGGTAGAGAGGGTTCACGGGCAGGGTGAGCAGCAGTTCTTGCGTGCCCGAACGCTGTTCTTCGCTCCACTGGCGCATGGTGAGGGCTGCCAGCAGGAAGATGAGCAAGATGGGCATCCATTGGAACAGGGGGCGCACGTCGGCAAGACCGCGGGCGAAGAAGGTGTTTACGGTAAAGAAGATGAAGAGGACGGCAGCCAGAAATGTGCCCAGGAAGATCAGGGCCAGGGGAGAGCCAAAATAGCTGCCGAGTTCTTTGCGGGTGAGGGAAAGGATTTGTCGTTTCATGGCTTAACCTCCAACCGGCAACGGTTTGCTATCTGCCGTCAACTGGTTAAAGACGGTTTCCAGGGTCTGGACGTCGCGGCGTAGTTCGCGCACGGGCCAGTGGCGCTGCACGGCGGCCTGGTAAATGAGGGGGCAGAGGTCGGCGTCTTTGTG
>CAYQYJ010000501.1:0-3025 GCA_964421605.1 uncultured Ardenticatenaceae bacterium
CCGACGCCGCCGTTACCCGCCTGGAAGCCGGCGACATTGACGTTTTTGCGTTCACGATTGCCTCGCCGGGCACCTTCCAGAGAATTCTGGAATCAGAGCAGTTGAGCTATAAAACTTCTTATGGCTCGTATAATGAAGTCACCTTCAATCCAGGCGTCTGCGCCGACGCCACCAAACTCAATCCATTCTCCGTTCCGAAGATTCGCGAGGCCATGAACTGGCTCCTTGACCGCGATTACATCGTCGCCGAGATCATGGGGGGCCTGGGCACGCCCCGCTACGTGCCCATCAACGGCGCATCGGCTGACCGCGCCCGTCTGGCGGCGGAAATTCGCGCTATTGAAGCCAAGTACGCCTACAACCCTGACCAGGCACAGCAAGTGATTGCCGCCGAGATGGAAGCCCTGGGCGCCACCCTGGTGGATGGCAAGTGGACGTACAACGGCGCTCCCGTGGAACTGAGCGGCCTCATCCGCACGGAAGATGAGCGCACGCAGATTGGCGATTACGTCGCTAACCAACTGGAGAATATCGGCTTCACCGTTATCCGCGACTACAAAACAGCCGCGGAAGCCTCCCCCATCTGGCAAGCTGGCGAGCCAACCGAATGTCTGTTCAACTACTACACAGGCGGCTGGATCAGCACCGCCATCAGCCGGGACGAAGGCGGCAACTTCCTCTTTTTCTACACGCCGTCTGGTCTGCCCCGTCCCCTGTGGCAAGCCTATACCCCCACCGAAGCCTTCGCCACCCTGTCGCAGCGTCTGAACGACAACGACTTCACTTCGTTTGAAGAGCGTACGCAGTTGTTTGCCGAGGCCCTGCCGCTGGCTCTGGAAGACTCTGTGCGCATGTGGCTGCTGGACCGTACCAGCGCCGCGCCGTATCGCAGCGAAGTGGAAGTATCGGCTGACCTGTCCGGCAGCATCTACGGGTCCGTTTTGTGGCCCTACACCCTGCGCCGTACAGGTGAAGTGGGTGGCTCCATCACCTGGGCCAGCTCCAGCATCCTGACCGAAGCGTGGAACCCAATTGCCGGCACGAACTGGATCTATGACACGGCCCTGATTCGAGCCACGGGCGAGCAATCCTTCGTCGTTGACCCCAACACCGGTCTGACCTGGCCCAATCGCATGGCCAGCTATGATGTGCTTGTCCAGGAAGGGCTGCCTGTCAGCAAAACCCTGGACTGGCTGACGCTGGAGTTTGCGCCAGAGATCGTCGTTCCCGACGATGCCTGGGCCGACTGGGATGCAGTTTCGCAAACGTTCCTGACCGCAGCGGACGTGTACACCGAAACGCAGACGGCGCTGACCAAAATCACCACCACCTACCCCAGCGACCTGTTTGAAACGGTTACCTGGCACGATGGCAGCCCGCTGAGCCTGGGCGACATGGTCATGCTGTGGATCATGCAGTTCGATCAAGCCAAGCCAGAAAGCGCCATCTATGACGAAGCGCAGGTGCCGGCTCTCGACTCCTTCATGCAAACCTTCAAGGGTCTGCGTATCACCTCCACCGACCCGCTGACGATCGAATTCTACACCGACCTGTGGTCTCTGGATGCGGAAACCTCGATCAGCAACCTGCGCACGATGTGGCCTTACTATGGCTTTGGTCAGGGCGCATGGCACACCGTTGGTTTAGGCGTGTCGGCGGAAAGCAAGGGTCTGGCTGTGTTCTCGGCAGACAAATCGGCGGCGCTGGAAGTCGAGCAGTTGAACTACATCTCCGGGCCCACGCTAGACGTCATGACGCAAGAATTGGCCGAATTGGCGGCGGCGGGCACCCTCCCATACGCGCCGACGTTGAGCCAGTTCGTCTCCGCGGAAGAAGCGGCAGCGCGCTATGCCAATCTGCAAGAGTGGTTCCGTCGTCGCGGTCACTACTGGGTAGGCACTGGCCCGTTCTACTTGCAGCGCGCTTTCCCGGTGGAAGGCACCGTCATCCTGCAGCGCAACGAGAACTATCCTGACCCGGCGGACAAGTGGGCGCGCTTCTCTGAACCCGCTATTGCCCAGATAGAAGTAGATGGCCCTGGCCGCGTGGCTATTGGCGAAGAAGCCGCCTTCGACGTTTTTGTAGACTTCAACGAAGCGCCATACCCGATGGCGGACATCCAGGAAGTCAAATACCTGGTCTTTGACGCCACCGGCGCCCTGGCATCCACGGGCGTTGCGGAAGCTGTAGAAGATGGCCTGTGGACAGTCACCCTGGCCGCCGACATGACTTCTGCGCTGGCCGCCGGCTCGAACCGTCTGGAAGTGGTTGTTGTTTCCAAACTGGTAGCTTTGCCCAGCCTGGGATCCTTCCAGTTTGTGACAGCGCCCTAAGCTGATCACGTTTTCATCTGAAAAGGCTCGTCTGCTCAGAAGGCTGGACCTGTTCCGCGTCTGAGGCAGACGAGTCTTAAGACTCTACCACCCTCTGAGACCCTCTCTTGGAGACACTTTTCCAGAGGGGCGTGGGATGTTCCTCCCTCGCCCCTCTGGATGTTTCGCAGCAGCCAAAGCTGCGAATTTTGATTCGTGACGGCATGGCCCCCTAAAACACAGCGGCGTGCCATCTGTACAGCAGCAAGGAGGTGGCATCTTGGCTCAAGAATCTTTGACCGCGCAAGGCACCAACGCCATCGCCGCCGAGGCAATAGAATCTGCCTCCAGAAAAGCCGCGTCCGCAGCCACGGTTCGGCTTTTGCGGTATATGGGCGTCAAGTTGGTTGCTCTGTTTTTGACGATCGTGGTGGGGGTTTATCTGACCATTCTCATCGCCAACATGGGGGGATACGTTGACGAAATTCGGCGCGCCCAAATCAGAGAAGGGATTGACTTATTTGTCAGCCGCAATCCCGACCTGCGACAGCTTTCCAATGAAGAACGAAACAAATTTATCGAAGATCAAGTCGCTCTGGCGGAGAAACGGGTGGGGTTGGACCAACCCTTTCTCTTCCGCAGTTTTCGTTACCTGGCTGACGCCCTGACGCTCAATCTGGGCTTTGCGGAACAACTGGTCAGCGACAGCGGCT
>CAYQYJ010000502.1:0-3013 GCA_964421605.1 uncultured Ardenticatenaceae bacterium
GGAGCAGGGCACTTAATCGTGGTGGGTGTCAGCCCCGCCGGCGCCGATATTTTTCGCCTGTTTTGCCGGGCGGGTATGCTGCTAAAGAGAGCGCCGCAGTTTATTGAGGCGTTGCCCGGTATTGGGCCGGCTGCTTTATTTTACACTTTCTGCCCCTGGCAGGCGCAGCAGATGCAGCCGGCGGCGCAAGCTTTCCCATTTTTGGGCCAGGTCAGCCTGCACACGTTCATCCAGAGGCGTCAGGGTCATGATTAGCGCGTCTTCGCGATTGTCGTGATAGTAACGGAGGCGTTCGCCGACAACTTCAAAGCCATATTTTTGGTAAAGGAGTTGGGCAACCAGGTTGCTGCGGCGCACTTCCAGCGTGGCGGTGGCTGCGCCTTGGGCGATGGCGGCGTATAGGGCGCTGAGCAGCAGCAGTTCCCCTAGACCGTGCCCGCGCCATTCGGGGTGGATAACGACGGTGCTGATGTGCGCTTCGTCCAGCACCAGCCAGTAACCGATATAGCCCACGATGGGCGTTTGGTTATGCAGCGCAACGGTCAATACCTGATAGTGCGCCAGGTCGTTGTGGGTGAGTTCGTGGCGGTAGCCGCGAGCGGACCAGGGCTGGGTATAGACGAGGCTTTCGATAGCCATAACTTCGTCTACGTCGTCCAGGGTCATGGGGCGTAGGGCAAAGGGGGCGGGAGGGCAAATCAGCCCATTGGTCAAGGAGGGGGCGTTGGGGATCAAGGCGGCTGCTTTACTCCTGGGCGGCGCTGCCGGCAGGATCGCGCAAGTAAATGGGAGAAAGAGCGGCAGCGTCATCTACCTGACCGCGGCGCAGGCGGTTCCAGGCGATTTGGGCCAGGTACCCGGCGCGGCGGACGTTGGCGGATGCGGGCATCACCTGAAACGCCTTGTCGGTTTGCTTGATCTGGCGGGCGGCGGCGGCGTCAATTTCGCCAGCCAGAAAGGTGGGACCAGCGAGCGTGACCAGCAGTTGGTCCCAGGTCAGAATATCGGGCGCGCCCTGGGGCTGCCAGCCATGCCGTTTATGCCAGCGATAGCGGCCCGCGCAAATGCGGGTGCGCCCGGCTTCAGCCACAACCACCAACGGGCCTTCCTGGTAACCAATGCCGGCAGCCACAATATCCAGCGTTGGGACAGCCAGCAGGGGCAGGCGGTGCGCCAGGCTCAGCCCTTTAGCCAGACCTAACCCTACGCGCAGCCCGGTGTAAGAACCAGGCCCAATAGCCACGCCAATACCTTTCAAATCGGCGGCGCTGATACGGGCGCGGTCGAACACCGTTTGCAGGGCCGGGGCCAGATCAATGGTCTGCGTATTCACCGATTGCCAGCCTAGCTCCGACACGATCGTTTGCCCGTCGTGTAAAGCCAGACCCATCCAGCGCGTTGCCGTGTCAAGTGCCAGTAACATAGTCAACCAACCATCATTTACACGCCAAAGGCGCTTTGGCGGAAGGATTTCAACAACGCCAGGGAACGGTCGCCGCCGGCAGTCATGCGAATGCCGCGACGGGTTTCGTTGATATGGCGCAAAGTGATTAACAGATGGTCGGCGGGCAGAAGCGCAGCGATCCGTTCGGGCCACTCGATCATCATGACGCCGCGGCTGGCGAGTATGTCTTCCAGCCCCACAGTGATGGCATCCACCGCCGTTTCCAGGCGATAGCAGTCCACGTGGTACAACACCAACCCGTCTCGCAGCCGCGGATATTCGTTGACCAGGGTGAAGGTGGGGCTGGTTACCCGCTGCGCCGCGCCCCAGCCGCGACCAATGCCACGGGCGAAAACGGTTTTGCCCGCGCCCAATTCCCCTGACAGGCAAACAATATCCAGCGGATGCAGCAGTTCGCCCAGGCGCACGCCCAGCCGCTCGGTTTGCGTCTCGCTGCTGCTGAGAAAGTCCAGGGTCTTGTCGTCTAAAATCGCCATTGTTCCATTATACCCTTTTCTGCCTCAAACATCATGGTATCATTACCGCCTGAAAAAAGGATTAAGGGTTTACGTATGCGCTTATTGATCATCTCGGATATTCACGCTAATCTGACCGCTTTGCAGGCGGTGTTGGAAGATGCCGGCAACCAAGCCTGGGAGCAAATCTGGTGCCTGGGCGACGTGGTCGGCTATGGGCCAGACCCGAATGAGTGCGTGGCGCTGCTGCAATCCTTCCCCAACCATATCAGCCTCTCCGGCAACCACGATTGGGCGGTGTTGAACCGGTTGGACATCAACAACTTCAACGTAGAGGCGCGACAAGCCATCCACTGGACCCAAGCCCAACTGACGCCCGAAAGCCACGCTTATCTGGACAGCCTGCCTTCACTGGTGGTTGTCCCGCCACATTTCACGCTGGCTCACGCCAGCCCGCGCCAACCAGTCTGGGAATACATTCTGGATGCCAACGTGGCTGCCGCTAATTTGCCTCACTTCGAGACGCCCATCTGCCTGGTGGGACATACGCATACGCCCGTTATTTACGCCTATATGGACGATCAGGTGATGACGCGCACGCCGCTCTATGACCAACCTATCAGCCTGAACATAGCGGAACGGTTGATTATCAATCCAGGCAGCGTGGGGCAACCGCGCGACGGCGACCCCCGCGCGGCTTACGCTTTGCTGGACCTGGAGGAAATGACGTGGGAACATCGTCGCGTCGCCTATGACGTGGCCGCCACGCAGGCGCGTATGCGCCAATATGACCTGCCGCCGCGCCTGATAGCCCGCCTGGCTTACGGCTGGTAAACGGAGCGTTGTTGCGCCGCCAGGATGCAAAGGTGTTGGCGGCGATTTTCCGCGGCGTGTTGCGTGGTTTGGGGGCAAGTCACACAGTCTCATTTTGGAGAAGAAACGGAGGGAACTTATTGCCTGCTGGCGGCGTTTAGTAAGCAGTCGAGGAGTGGTTTTCGTGGCGCATTTTGCTAAATTGCGCGGACAAACTAACAGTTTGTCCTACAGGTCTCGGCGTGAGGCTGTTTTTGGAGGATGGGCGGGTTGCCAACCC
>CAYQYJ010000503.1:0-2997 GCA_964421605.1 uncultured Ardenticatenaceae bacterium
GCCGCGGCTGGAAAAGCTGTCGGCGGAGTCGCCGCCCACTATTTTGCGCCATTATCTGCTGGCGCATTACGATCTGGCGGGGCTGCAAGCGGCAGCGACGCAGTTGGAAATAGATTGGGAGCAGTTGAATGCCGGCAGCAAGCAAACGCGCGTGCGCAGTCTGCTGTTGTATTTATATCGCCGCAATCGCGTACCCGAATTGATAAGGCTGATGCAGGCTAAAGCGCCGCCGCCGCAAACAGGCGAAGATGGTTCCTCCAGTGAGAACGGGTAGCGCTGCACTTAATCGTGGTGGGCAATTTTGGGCGCAACGCGCCCAAAATTGCCCGCGCCGCTGCCTTTTTGCCCATTTTCTGGGGACGATAGGCAGTTAAAGAGATCGTCACGATTTATTGGGGTGTTACCGTGAGAACGAAGCATAGGTGGTCGGAGGGCGAATGCGGGCTATTGCCGGCAAAGCGATGGTCATAAAGCAAGTGGAGTGAGCACGATGTGGAAACGTCTGTTAGGGGTCAGTTTGTTCGTAGGCATGATTATCAGTCTGGGAGCCGCCGCCGCATGGGCGCAAGAAGCCACGCCTGTACCTGAGGGGCTTGACCTGGGCTTGAGCCGCGACTTTGGCTACGGCGGTTTTGGGGGGGACATTGAAGGTACATTCTCTTATCGCGTGGATGGGCCAGATGCCCTGGTGCGGGTCGAGTTTCTGCTGGATGGGGAAGTGATTGGGGAAGACACCGAGCCGCCGTTCCGCCTGCAATTTCGTACGGGAACCTACGCCTTAGGCCAGCACACGCTCAGCGCGGTGGGGTACACCAGCGATGGGCAGACATTGCAGAGCGTGACCTTGACGCGCAACTTTGTGGACCCTGGCGAATCCACCGAGTTTCTCAAGCGAATGCTGCTGCCTCTGGGGGTCATTATTTTCCTGGCTGTGGTGCTGCCCGCGGTAATCAGTATTACCAGCGAACGGCGCAACCCGACGCCAATGGGCGCGCCGCGTAAATACGGACTGTCTGGGGGCACAATTTGTCCCAACTGCGGGCGACCCTACAGCCGCCACTTTTGGGGGCTGAATGTGGGCGCGGGCAAATTCGACCGCTGCCCGCACTGCGGCAAGTGGCGCATGGTGCGCCGCCACAGCCTGGAAGCTCTGCGCGCCGCCGAACAGGCAGAGCTGGAACAGGAGAAGGGTACGGTAACGCCGCTGAGCGAAGAGGAAAAGCTGCGCCGCCAGCTTGAAGAGTCCCGCTTTGATGATGTGTAGTCCCGCGACGTAACTGGATTGTAACCAGGTCGTTTTAGGATGCCTTTACTCTGAAATCCCATCCTCTCAGTTGGAGACATCATGAATAGCAGCGCGCGTAATTTAACTGGCTTGACCATCGTTTTGGCTTTGTTGCTGGCATTTATGGCGGCGACGCCGGCAGATGCCGGCACTTTCCTTACCGAGAACTACAACGGTCGCGTCTACAAAGTATTCATCCCCGATGGCTATACCCCTGGCGCGCCGACGCCGCTGGTGGTGATGCTGCATGGCTGTTCGCAAAATGCGGACAATTTCGCCAACGCCACGAAGATGAATACCTACGCCGACGCGCGCACCTTTATTGCGGTGTATCCGCAGCAAGCCAGCGCCAATAATACGCTCAAATGCTGGAACTGGTTTGCGCCGGCGCATCAGGCGCGCGGCGGCGGCGAGCCGGCGGAGATTGCCGGCATTGTGGCCGAGGTCAAGAGCGCGTACACCATTGACGACAGCCAGGTTTATGTGTTTGGCTTCTCCGCGGGCGGGGCGATGGCGGTGATTATGGGGGCGACGTATCCAGACGTGTTTGCCGGCGTGGGCGTCCACTCTGGCATGGAGTACAAAGCGGCTACCAGCCAGATTGGCGGCTTTCTGGCAATGGCGAATGGCGGGCCCAACCCGGACACGCAAGGCGTCGTGGCTTACAACGCCATGGGACCCTATGCCCGCCGCCTGCCCACGATGGTCTTTCACGGCACGGCTGACTTCACGGTGAACCCGGTCAATGGCAGCCAGGTCATCTCCCAATGGGCGCAAACGAACGACCTGGCGGACGATGGCGCGGACGACGACAACGTGGATGACGCGCCTGAACAGAGTATCCCTGGCAATGTGCCCGGCGGGCGCAGCTATACGCGCCTGCTTTATGAAGACAGCGCGGGCCAGACCGTTCTGGAGAAATATGAGGTCAGCGGCATGGGGCACAACTGGTCAGGTGGGCTGGCGGGCGGCTCCTTCACCGACCCGCAAGGGCCCGACGCCAGCGCCATTCTGTTGGATTTCTTCTTGAACGAAGATGGCGGCGACGATGAGACGCCGCCCGTTACCAGCGCCAACCCGCCCGGCGGCGTGTACGCGGGTGCGGTCAGCGTCACGTTGAGCGCCAATGAGCCAGCCACAACCTACTATAAACTGGGCGAAGAGGGCAGCGTGCTGCCCTATACGGCGCCTATTCCTATCACGGCGACGGCGACGCTTTATTTTCGCAGCGTGGATGATGCCGGCAATATCGAAGCCCTACGCCAGGAAACGTACACCATCAATGATCTGCCGCCTGGCGCAGACGTTTTCCCGTCTATCCCCGCCGAAGACGGCTACGTCAGCCTGATTCTAACCGACGGCAAGAGCGAGACAGTGCATAAACTGGGCGACAAAGGGATGTTCAACAGCGACAGCTTCCGCGTCATTCTTTCGTTTGATACCGGCAGCCTGCCTGACAATGCCACGATCACCGGGGCTACGCTGCGCTTCTACCGCCTGTCGCAAACGGGCACGGTCAACAGCGTCAGCCTGGACATGAGCAACGGCGCGTTTGGCGCGCCAGGGTTGGAGTTCGGCGACTATTACGCCGCCGCCAGCGCCAGCAATATCGCCAGCGTTGCGCCGCCGCTGGTGGATGATGGGTTTGTGGATGTGGCGCTGCCGGCAGCCGCCTTGCCCCACATTAACGCCGCCGGTCGCACCCAATTCCG
>CAYQYJ010000504.1:0-2992 GCA_964421605.1 uncultured Ardenticatenaceae bacterium
CCATCATCTTTATCAGCCACAAGCTGGACGAAGTGATGGCTATTGCCGACCGCGTCACGGTGCTGCGGCGCGGCCAGGTGACTGACGTCGTCGAAACTGCCCACTCTTCCAAGCCCGAACTGGCGCGACTGATGGTTGGGCGAGAAGTACTCTTCCACCTAGAAAAGACGCCTGCCCAACCTGGCCCCCCCATGCTCCAGTTGACGAATATTACCTGCCACAATGACCGCGGGCTGCCTGCGCTGCGCGGCCTCAACCTGACCGTACATGCGGGCGAAGTGGTTGGGCTGGCAGGTGTTGCCGGCAACGGTCAAACAGAACTGGCGGAAGTAATCACCGGGCTGCGCCCAACCAACAGCGGCGTCCTCACCATCCATGGCCACGACCTCACCAATCAGCCGGCGGCTGCCGCCATCGAGCAGGGCATCGCCCACATCCCCGCTGACCGCACCGGTGTGGGCACGGCTCCCAACCTCAGCCTGGCGGAAAACCTGATCCTCAAATCCTATCGCACCCCGCCTATCAGCAGCGGCTGGTCGCTCAACCTGGCCACCGTGCGCCAGACGGCGGCAGCGCAGATAGCCGAATTCGACGTGAAAGCGCCCAACATTGACGTCCCGGCGCGGATGCTGTCGGGCGGCAATCTGCAAAAACTCATCCTGGCGCGCGAATTTTCGCTGCAACCCAAAGCCATCGTCGCCGTTTACCCGACGCGCGGCCTGGATGTGGGGGCCATTGAAGCTGTGCACCGCCTCTTGATTCAGGCCCGCGATGGCGGCGCAGCCATTTTGCTCATTTCCGAAGACCTGGATGAACTGCTCTCTCTTTCTGACCGGATTGCCGTCATCTACGAAGGGCAAATTGCCGGCGAAACGCCGCCTGAAGATGATCGGATTGCCGAGATTGGTCTGCTAATGGCTGGCAGCCGCATTGGCGAACAGGAAAAATAAGATGCGCCTGAAAGTCGAACCCCGCTTAATTGTGCCGCTGTGGATGGAGATGCTGGCGACGCTGACGGCGATTGTGGTGGCGCTGGCTCTGGGCGGCGTGCTGCTGGCGTCGGGCGGTCTGAATCCGCTGATAGCCTATCGCCAGATGTTTCTGGCGGGTTTTGCCCAGCCCTGGTCATTTTCCGATACGTTGGTGAAGGCTACGCCGCTGCTCCTGGCCGGGTTGGGCGTCACCGTGGCCTTTCGTATGAGGTTGTGGAACATTGGCGCAGAAGGGCAGTTGTTTATTGGGGCCTGGGCGGCTACGGGGGTGGCTTTGTTTTGGCTGCCTGCGGACACGCCGCGCCTGTTGATGTTAGCGGCTATGTCCCTGGCTGGTTTTGTCGCCGGGGCGTTGTGGGGGGCGATTCCAGGGTTCCTTAAGGCGAAGTGGCACGTCAACGAAATTATCAGCTCGTTGATGTTGACCTACGTCGCCATTTTGTACAACAACTACTTCATTTATGGTCCCTGGTCGGCTGGCGGTTTTGGCTTGACAGCTCCATTCCCGCGTACCGCCTGGTTTCCCCGCCTGTTGGATTGGGCGGACACGCTGCCGCTCCTGCGCGGCATGACGGCCCATATCGGCATTTTTTATGGGCTGGCGGCGGCGGCAGTGTTATTTGTCTTGTTTAAGCGCAGCAGGTGGGGGTATGAGCTGAAAGTGATTGGAGATAATCCGGCGGCGGCGAAATATGCCGGCATGAACCTCTCCCGCCACATTGTTCTGGCGATGATCATTTCTGGCGGATTGGCTGGGTTGGCGGGCATGTCGGAAGTGGCTGGCGTGGTACACCGTCTGCAGGAGCGTTTCTCCCCCGGCTACGGTTTCACAGCCATCATCATCGCCTGGCTGGCGCGCCTGAACCCGCTGGCAGTGGTGTTGGTAGCCTATCTGTTTGGCGGGCTGCTGGTGGGCGGGGATGCGATTCAACCTGCCGGCATTCCCCTCATGATCCAGGGCATTATCATGTTTTGCGTGATCAGCGCCAGTTTACTCACTCGCTATCGTTTTTATTTCGCGGCAAAGGAAAAATCGTGGACCTCGACCTCATCTTCCTGATGAACATCGTCGCCGCTGGCCTGCGCACAGGCACGCCGCTGCTGTTTGCCACCCTGGGCGAGTTGATTACCGAAAAGGCGGGCGTGCTCAATTTGGGCGTGGAAGGGTTAATGCTAACGGGCGCCCTGGCTGGATTTGCCGCTTCCTATGGCACAGGCAGCCCGTGGATCGGTGTGCTGGCGGGTATGGGGGCGGCCGGGCTGCTCAGTCTGCTGCACGCCCTGGTTGCCGTCACTCTGCGCGGCGACCAGGTAGTCAGCGGTCTGGCGCTGACCTTTGTAGGACGCGGTCTGACGGCTGTATTGGGCGCCCGCTTTGTGGAAGTGCGAAATGTCCCCCGCCTGCCTGGGGTAGATTTGAGCTTCTTGCGCGAGGTGCCTCTGATTGGCCCTACGATTCTGGGACCGCTGTTTGGGCAGCAGAACGTGGTGCTGTACATTGGCTTGATTTTAGTGCCGTTGGTATGGTTTTTTCTGGAGCGTACCCGGCCTGGTTTGCATTTGCGCGCTGTGGGGGAGAAGCCAGCGGCGGCAGACAGCGCGGGCATCAGTGTGGCTGGTTTGCGCTATCTGTACGTATTTGTAGGCGGTCTTTTCTGTGGGCTGGCGGGCGCGACTCTTTCCCTGGCTATCACGCCGCTGTGGGTAGATGATATGACCGCGGGGCAGGGCTGGATTGCCGTGGGCCTGGTGATTTTTGCCGGCTGGAATCCGTGGCGGGCGGCCCTGGGCGCGTACATTTTTGGGGCGCTGCGCCGCCTGCCGTTAGATTTACAGGCTATCTCCTGGCTGCCTTTTGCCGGCAATCCCGTTCTCGGCGTCTGGCTGACCATGATCCCGTACCTCTTTACGATCATCGTCCTCATTTTTTCTTCCAGCCGCGCCGCTCGCCAACGGCTAGGCGCGCCCGCGGCCCTGGGTCTCCCCTACATCCGCGGCGA
>CAYQYJ010000505.1:0-2984 GCA_964421605.1 uncultured Ardenticatenaceae bacterium
TGGACAGGGGGCCTAGTTTGATCCATGGCCATTCATTCCTCTTCAATGTATGGATTTGCTGGTCTATCCATGCTCATCCTCGGCGACTAGGCTAATTTTGTCATTCTTGTTGATGCTAGTGGTTGCTATAGCCAGGATTTTAACAGTCAATTCCCATTATAGCATAATTATTTTCGTGCGTGTTCCGGAAACGCCCAGCCACGGCGCAGTTCCTAAGGCACCTTCTACTTTGCCAGGGAAGGGGGAACGTAGGGGCGTATTGCATACGCCCTAAAACTGAAATCCCCCCCGTAAAACGATTTTCCAGAATCGTTTCCCCCCGCCCCCGAAACATAATTGGTCTGGAACCACCGCCTGCTGTATCCTTAACACCTGCCGCTGGCAGCGCCCCCTCGTCCTTCTCCCGTTCATCGAGCGGCGAAAAGGCATCGGTGCCGCGCAATTTTGAGCGCGTCCGCGTCCAAAATTGCCCATAAAAATGGGTGTCAGCCCCGCCGTAGGCGGAGCTGACACCCACCACGATTAAGTGCAGCGCTACCCAGACGCCGCAGATTGCCTGAAAAACAGACACGTAACAACCTGATGCCGGCATTCAACGTAAAGAACACATAACACCCAAAAGTCAGCGCCATTCTCACGCAAGGATAAACAACATGGCCGGAGAAAACAGCATTCCTTATCGTCAAGAACAAACCTCTTACATCAATGCCGCCAACGGCATCACTATCCTGCGCTACCCCTTACTCATCCTCATCGTCTGGCTTCTCTACGAAGGCGGCAGCGCCGGGCGCAGCGCCGCCGTAGCGCTCGTCGTCCTCCTCATCTTCATGGACACCCTGGACGGCATCGTCGCCCGCCGCCGCGGCGAAACCACCCTCCTCGGCAGCGCCCTGGACATCGCCACCGATCGCGCCGTCGAAATCGTTCTGTGGGTTGTCTACGCCCACCTGACGTTGATACCCGTCTTCATTCCCCTGGTCGTCATTATCCGCGGCGCGTTGACCGACTCCATTCGCAACATAGCCGTCCAGCACGGCATTTCCGCCCACGCCATGATGCGCTCCCGCCTGGGTAAATGGCTCGTCGCCTCCCCCCCCATGCGCACCGGCTACGCCCTGGTCAAAATCGTCGCCTTCGTCACCCTGGCCCTCACCCTGGCCCTGCAATCCAGCGGCGCCCCCTGGACCGCCGCCTACCAGACCGCCATCGTCGCCAGTTGGCTCGCCGTCATCCTCTGCCTGGCCCGCGGCCTCCCCGTCATCCTGGAAGCCCCCTCCTTCTTCCAATCCCTGGAAAAATGAACACAACACAAGAGACTGGAGCGCTCTCCGAGACTGCTCCAGTCTTAGAATCTCCCCCCATTAACCATTCACCCATTCACCCATTCACCAATTAATTATTCTTTACTCCGCCTATGCGCCTGGAAAACATACTAAACAACAAAACCATCACCCAGGCGGGGATTCGCCTGGCGCAGGCCATGCCGCCGCGGCTGGGGTATGCCCTGGCAAACTGGGCGGCGGCAGTAATTGCCGGCACGCGCCCCGCCATCTACCGCACCGTGCAAACCAATTTGCGCCACGTGTTGGGGGCGGATGTTGATCCCGTCCACCTGGCAGCGGCTGCCCGCGCCGTCTTTGCTAACGCCGCCCGCTTTAACTACGAGTTTTTCCACGCCATTGATTACAGCTCGTCCCAACTGGCGCGGGAGATACACATCCCGTCCGACATGATGGCCATGATTCAAGAAAACATGGCGCAGGGTCGAGGGACGCTGCTGTTAGGTACGCACATGGGCAATTTTAACCTGGGCATTTTGGGATTGAGCGCCTGCGGCTTAAAGATTCAAGCCCTATCCCTGGCAAATCCCAACGAAGGCTTCATACTCCTGAACCGCCTGCGCGCCCGCGGCGGCATGGAACTCACCCCCATCACCCCCCAATCCCTGCGCCAGGCCATTGCCCGCTTAAAGCAAGGCGGCGTCGTCATGACCGCCTTTGACCGCCCCATCCCCGAAGAACGCCACCTGGTTACCTTCCTGGGGCAGCCTGCCTACTTCGCCCCCGGCCCCGCCCGGCTGGCCGTAATGACCCAGGCGTGCGTGGTCATGGGCAGTTGCCATTACGAGCCGGACACCGGGCACGTGCTGCACGCGCAGCAGGTGGAGATGACGTACACGGGGGATAAGCAGCAAGACATTGCCACCAGCGTGTCCCGCATGGCGCAGGTGCTGGAGCACTATGTGCGGCAGCGTCCGCAGCAGTGGATGATGTTTTACCCTTTCTGGCCGGAGGCGGGGCAGCTTTTGTCTGTCAGTAACCAGCATGATTGATACACTCGTAGAAATGGTGGGGTCCCTCTGGGTCAGTTTGCAGCAGGGGCAACTGCCTGAGTTAGGGCATGGGACTTATTTTGTCCTGGCTGTGCTGGTGATCATCCAGGGCCCGTTGATGACTTTGTTGGGCGCGGCGGCGGCAGCGGCGGGATTGTTGAAACTGCCATTGGTTTTTCTGGCCGGCATCTTAGGAAACCTGTCGGCGGATATCTTGTGGTATTATGTGGGGCGTGCCGGCAAAATCGCCTGGTTTTTACGTTTTACATCCCCTGCCCGGCGTCCGCAAGCCGAAGAAAAAATTAAACTATTGCAGCAGAGTATGAACAAACACAGCGTCAAACTGCTGCTGCTAGCCAAATTATCCACCGGTTTTGCGGTTCCCACCCTCGTTGCCGTTGGCCTGGCCCGCATCCCCTGGAAACGCTGGTTCCCCGTCGCCTTTCTCGGCGAAACCATCTGGACCGGCAGCCTGGCCCTGATTGGCTACTTCGCCAGCAGCTACGTCGCCCGCGTCAGCCAGAACGTCCGCCTCTTTGGCCTGGTTATGATGGTCGTCTTAATGTGCGTCTCCGTCTGGCTGGTCCACCGCTACTTCAAACGTAACGGCTTCTCCCCCTAAAAATTAACCATTCACCCATTCACCAATTAA
>CAYQYJ010000506.1:0-2977 GCA_964421605.1 uncultured Ardenticatenaceae bacterium
AGCCTGCGTTTTCCCAACGATAAGGAGAACTTGAGCCGGCAATTTGAGTTGTATGATGCGCTGTACGCCTGGTGTCGGCTGCAAGTAGCCCAGTAAGAAAATGGGAGCGGGAATTTCTGTTTCTCTCGCCCGACCCTGGGCGCACCATGATTGCCCGCGCTGTGGTCGTTTATGCCGGCAAAACCCAGGCCGTTTGCCGCTGTGACCTGTTCGCCATACGCGCTGACCAGGGAACCCTGTGTGCCGTAGCCCAGGGAACCATCACCCGTCTCAGCCAGCCCCCTCCTGCAGCGCTCGAATAATATTCTCTGTCCATGCCGCTTCAAACTGATACCGCCGGATGCCATACTCCAGCGAAAACATCTCCCGCGTCACGCCTTGCCGCAGCGCGTCTGCCGGCAGCGGCACAGGCATCTTTAAGTTAGCCGCCCGTCGCTCCAACTCCGTCAGCTCCCTCTTCAGCGTTTCCAACCGCGCTTCCATCACCCGCAGTTGCGCCGCCACCGGGATCGCGCCACTAAAATGAAGCTGCGCCAGGAAGGGGTTGTTGCTGCCTGTAGATTTCCCCGGTTCAGCCAGCCACTTCTGTAATTCTTGCTGCCCTGCCGCGGTCAGAGAGTAAACCTTCTTGTTCGGGCTGTCCTCCTGAATGACTGTCTCAAACTCCACCCATCCTTTCTTCTGCATCTCCCCCAACGACCGGTAGATGCGACTGATGTCCGCTTCCCAGAAATAGTGAATGACCGTTTCCAGTTCTTTTTTCAGATCATAGCCCGATTTCGGACTCTTGTGCAGCATTCCCAAAATGATGTGTGGTAAAGACATGCGATTTCCTCCTGGTAATTATGCTGCCGCCTCTTGACAGCTAATCCGAACCCGGTTAATATATATGCGTTCGCATATCTATGCACTTGCATATATATGCGTGCAAATGTATTTTACCACCACCATTGTCATTTGACAATCTCTTGCCTGGAGGAAAGCATGAAAAAAGTAGGGTTGCTTCTTGTCGTTCTATTTTTACTGGTTCTTGTATTGGGTCCCGTTCTCACCACGCGGCCCAAGGCGCCCCGCAATCTGGTAGGCGCTCGCCTGGCCACGCTACAATATAAGGAAGTCTCCTTTCCTAATACCGCCCAAAATTTGCATCTTGCCGGCATGTTATTCATCCCTGACGGCCACGGCCCATTCCCCGCTGCCGTCATCATTCACGGAGCCGGCGACAGCCAGCGAGACAACTCCTGGTATCTCACCCTGGCTGCCTATCTACAGGAAAACGGCATACTCGTCCTGCTGCCCGACAAACGCGGCTCCGTCCGCTCCGAAGGTAATTGGCGCACTTCCAGCTTTGCTGACCTGGCTACCGACGCCGTCGCTGCCGTGGACTTCCTCAAAACGCAGAACCTGGTAGACATTTCCGAAACAGGCATCATTGGCATGAGCCAGGGGGGCCAAATCTCCCCCCTGATAGCTGCCCAATCTCCTGATGTGGCCTTCTTGATAGACGTTGTTGGCACGTCCCTCTCCCTTTACGACGTGTTGCACTATGAAGAAACCAACAACCTGCGCCAGATGGGTTTCCTGCCCGGCGTCTCCGACCTGCTCGCTTACCCCACCACATTTGTGCTGCGAGAATTCAGGCAGAAAGAGTTTTGGGATGCCGTTGGCAATTTTGACCCCCTGCCTTATTGGCAGGCGCTGACCATTCCCGCCCTGGTTATGTATGGGAGCGAGGACCCCAACGTGCCGGCAGAAAAAAGCAAAGCTCGCCTGGACGCCCTGCGCCAGGAAAACATCACCGTGAATATTTACGCCGGTTCTGCCCATGCCCTGGAAGACCCTGTTGGAACTGGCAGCCGCATCTTCCGCCAGGAAGCCCTGCAAGACATCAAAGAGTTCATCTACACCGTCGCCCCGCCGCCCATCGCCTTCGCCTCGCCCTCCTTCACATTCCAGGGGGTTGACCCCGCCCTCCCCATTGTCACCCACGACCCGTCACCCAACATCCAGAATCTCTACATCAACCCCGGCGCTGTCCTGTTTCACCAGGCCCAGTTCCACATGTTCTTCAACAGCTTCACCAGTTGGCCCGGCGTCATCCAGGTCGGCTACATGACCTCCGCCGACGGCTATCACTGGCAAATGTCCCAGGCTGCGCCCATCTTCACCACCGACCACATCCCCTTTGGCGGCGGTCACGCCGATGTCTCTGCCGCGGCCATTTTGCCAGACGGTCGCTGGGCGCTCTATTTTCACACCATAACCGGCGGCGAAATTGGCCGTCTGACTGCGCCGTCTCCCCTCGGCCCCTGGGTGGCGGACGCCGCGCCCGTGCTCCGGCCCGGCCCCGCTGGCGAGTGGGATCAATACTGGCTTGGCTGGCCCAGCATTGTCCAGGAGGGAGACAACTTCCGCCTGTATTATGGCGCGCGCACCAAAGATGGCTACGCCATTGGCCTGGCTACATCTGCCGACGGTCTGAACTGGACAAAATACAACGATCTCGCTACCATTGGCGAACCCTTCGCTGACAGCGATCCTGTACTGATCGCCAGCGCTAGTTGGGAACTGACAAAAGTAGATCGTCCCCGCGTTGTCAAAACCCCCGACGGTTGGGTCATGCTTTACCAGGGCGGCCCGGCTATCGAAGCTCGTGGTTTGGCTCTCAGCCGCGACGGTCTCCACTGGCAAAAATACCCGGCTAATCCTATCTTCCACCGCGACGTGTTCCCCATTCCCAACGCCAAAACCTGGGACGCCAACCTGCTGTACCATGAAGGCGCGTATTACTACTATCTGGAACTTGGCACACTGAGCGGAACCAACCTCTACCTCGCCGCCCACCAAGGCGCCCTCCTTCACCGCTGATCCTGACAAAGATAGCGACTCTTTCGCATCTGCTGGGGTTTTGCAGATGCCATGCAGATTAGTTTGTGGATGAATCGTCGTCAGGAGCGGGCATAGAGGGCGAGGGGCG
>CAYQYJ010000507.1:0-2951 GCA_964421605.1 uncultured Ardenticatenaceae bacterium
GGTACGCCTGGGCAGCCGCTGGTGTTGGGCATTCACGGCTGGAGCCAGCGGAATGGCTGGCACACGTGGGAACCGCTGCTGGGACCGCTGGCAGATGCCGGCATGGTCGCCATCAGCGTAGATATGCCCGGCTGGGGTCAGAGTCCAGCCTGGTACACGGGTTTGCTGCACCCTGCCGTTGCTGCCGGCATCGTCGTCGCTATGCTAGACAGTCTGGGATACGCTGCCGCCAGCCTGATGGGTAAAAGTTGGGGCGGCGCGGTGGCGCTGGAAACGGCGCTGCAGCAGCCGCAGCGGGTCACACACCTCATCCTTACGGCGCCTGCCTTTCGGGACCTGGACCGACTGGCAGGCCTGACCCAACCCGTGCTGCTGGCCTGGGCGGAGGACGATCCCACTATTCCGTTCCATTACGCGGCTGAAATTAAGGATGCCCTCCCCCACTGCCAGCTAGAAAGTTATCCCACAGGCGGACACAGCGCCGCCCCCAAAAATGCCGTAGATTTTGCTCCCAAAGCTATTAACTTCTTGCAGCGAGGAATTCAGCATGACGCAACCAACTTATCATCCAGGTGAAATTGAATCGAAATGGCAACAGATATGGGCGGATACAGCCCTGTATCGCCAGGTGATTGATCATAGCAAACCTAAATTTTACGCCCTGACCATGCTGCCTTATCCGTCGGGCGAACTGCACATCGGCCATTGGTACGCCATGGTCCCCAGCGACGCCCGCGCCCGCTACATGCGCATGAAAGGGTATAACGTAATGTTTCCGATGGGGTTTGATGCGTTTGGATTGCCGGCAGAAAACGCCGCCATCAAGCGCAATATTCACCCGGCGATCTGGACCTTTGCCAACATTGAGCGGATGCGCGGGCAAATGCGGCGCATGGGCGCGATGTTTGACTGGGAACGGGAAGCCGTCAGCGCCGACCCCAGCTATTACAAATGGAGCCAATGGTTCTTCAAGAAACTGTTGGAACAAGGGCTGGCTTACCGCGCCCTGGCGGCCGTTGACTTTTGCCCCACTTGCAACACCACCCTGGCGCGCGAACAGGTGTGGGGCGAAGACCGCCACTGCGAACGCTGCGGTACGCCTGTCACCAAGAAGGAAATGGAGCAGTGGTTTTACAAAACCACTGCGTATGCCGAGGAACTGCTAAACTTCGACCCGATCAACTGGCCCGAACGGGTGAAGACGATGCAGACAAACTGGATTGGCCGCTCGGAAGGGGCTGAGGTTATCTTCACCACCGAGTATGAAGACGAAATCCCCATCTTCACTACCCGCCCCGACACCCTGTGGGGGGCGACCTTCATGGTGCTGGCGCCAGAGCATCCACTGGTGGAGAAGATCACTACGCCCGCGCAGGCTGCCATTGTCAAGGCCTATCGTGAGCAGGCGGAGCGTCTGACGGAAATTGAACGCGAATCGGCTAAACGGGAGAAAACGGGCGTCTTCACAGGCGCATATGCCGTCAATCCCGTCAACCGCGCCCGCATTCCCATCTGGATTGCCGATTACGTACTAATGGGGTACGGCTCTGGGGCGATTATGGCAGTGCCCGCCCACGATGAACGGGACTTTGCCTTCGCCGTCAAATACGATCTGCCCATTGTGGAAGTCATTCGTATGCCAGGGCGCAGCGACGAGGACGGCCCGCTGACGGCGGCGTATACGTCCAAAACGGAAGGCACGCTGGTCAATTCAGGCCCGTTTAGCGGTACGCCGACGGAGGGCGCCGCCGCCCGCGTCACCGCCTGGCTGGAAGAGCAAGGCACAGGCAAATTTACCGTCAATTACCGCCTGCGCGACTGGCTGATCAGCCGCCAGCGGTATTGGGGCGCGCCCATCCCCATTATTTACTGCCCAGAACATGGGCCAGTGCCCGTGCCCGACGCCGAGCTGCCGGTGGAACTGCCCACGGATGTGGCGTTCATGCCTACGGGCGAAAGTCCGCTGCGGTTCCACGCGGGGTTCCTGCACACCACCTGCCCCATCTGTGGGCAACCAGCGCAGCGGGAAACGGATACGCTGGACACGTTCATCTGTTCTTCCTGGTATCATTACCGCTATCTGAGTCCCAAATATGATGAGGGCCCGTTTGACCCGGCTGAGGCGGCTTACTGGATGCCCGTGGATCAATACACGGGCGGCATTGAACACGCCACCATGCACCTGATCTACACCCGCTTTTTTACAAAGGCGATGCGGGACATGGGCATGGTCAACTACGATGAGCCGATGCTGGCGCTGTATAACCAGGGCATGGTGCTGGGCGAGGACAATGAGAAGATGTCCAAGTCGCGCGGTAACGTGGTGGCGCCGGATGAACTGGTAGAAAAGTATGGCGCGGATACGGTGCGTACTTATCTGATGTTCTTTGCCAAATGGGATCAGGGCGGGCCGTGGAGTTATGCCGGCATTAAAGGCCCGCAGCGCTTCCTGAACGATGTCTGGACTCTGGCGCAAAGCGACTACCAGCCGGGTCAGGTAGATGCGGACGCCGACCGCGCGCTGCGGCGCAAAACGCACCAGACCATCCGCAAAGTCAGCGCCGACCTGGAAAGCTTTTCCTTTAACACAGCGGTCGCGGCGCTGATGGAACTGCGCAACGCCATGGAACAGGCGGGCAAAGCGGCTAATGTGACCGCGGCAAGCTGGACGGAAGCGATCCACAACATGCTGCTGCTGCTGGCGCCCAGCGCCCCGCACATGACGGAAGAACTGTGGGCGCAGCGCGGGCATCCGTACAGTATTCACCAGCAAGCGTGGCCCGCATGGGACGCTGACCTGGCCCGCGATGAACTGATTACGCTGGCGATACAAGTGAACGGCAAAGTGCGGGATAGAATTGAAGTGGACGCCAACATCAGCGACGCAGAAGCCAAAGCCGCCGCCCTGGCTTCGCCGCGCGTGCAGGAGTGGCTAAACGGCTCGCCCCCGC
>CAYQYJ010000508.1:0-2946 GCA_964421605.1 uncultured Ardenticatenaceae bacterium
TGCTGCGCCGCCACGCCGGGTAGCACTGCACTTAATCGTGGTGGGTGTCAGCCCCGCCTACGGTGGGGCTGACACCCATTTTTATGGGCAATTTTGTGGAGCCGATAGGCGGTTTAATGGGGTGTTACCCCACGCCGTTAGCCATTCACGAATTCAACAATTAATTATTCTCCACTCTCTGCCGCAGTGCTTCAGTCTGCGCCGCTTCTTGCGCCATGCCCAAATCAGTAAACAGAGCCAACGCTGCCGCGGCGGCTTCTCTGGCCTCAGCTAACTGCGCCTGCGCCAGAAAAACCTCCGCCTGAGCGCGGTGGGCGTAAGCCAGCATAAAGCGGTCATCGTTTTGCGCCGCCAGACGCGCGGAAGAGGCAAAAGCCTGGGCGGCTTCGTCCAGCTTCCCTTCAGCCTGCCCCACTAACCCTAACGTAAACAGGGCATAGGGATGGGTAAACGGCTCTTCCTGTTGCAGCACCAGCAGCGCATAGCGGCGCGCCTGCGCCATATCCCCCAGGCCAAAATACCCTTCAGCCAGATTGGCGGCAGTAGCCCCCATGCCGTGCGTATGCCCAATGCGCTCGAAAAAGGCCAGCGCCTGCCCGGCCGCCTGCACCGCCAGGTCATATTGCTGCGTCTGGATGTACGTGGAAGAAAGAATGCTGCGCACCGTCTCCTGGTTAAGGCGGTCGCCAATGCGATTGTAATAGCTGATGGCTTGTTCGGCGTGGGCAATAACTTCGTCTAGCTTGCCCTGGCGGCTGAGCAGGGTGATCAGGTCGCGGTGGGTGCGGGCAATGCCGGCATCATATCCCACCTCCTCCGCCGCCGCCAACGCCCGCTGGTACGATTGATAAGCCGCCGCGTACTCCCCTTGCTCCGCCTGTACCACCCCCTGCAAATTTTCCGCCTCATATTGCGCCAGCCGCGCCTCGCGCCACGCCTGCGGCATCTGTCGCTGCCGCACATGCAGCCGCGCCCGCCGTTCGCGCAGCAGCAGCAACTGCCGTTGCATCTCCAGCGCCGCCGCCATACCCGCTTCATAGGTAACTAACGCCGCCTCTGGCTGCCCCAACGCCTCCTGGAACGCCCCTTGCAGCGCCCGCGCCTGTATGGTCACCGCGGCTGTTTCCGGCCAATCCACCACCTCCAGATCAGCCAGGCCACGCGCTGCTTCGCCGCTGAGTTGGTACAACTCTGCTCGCAGCAGCGCCAACGCCTGCTGCTCCTTTTTCCCCAGACGGCGCAGCGAAATATCCTGGAAAACAGCCAGCGCCGCTGCCGCCTGTCCGCGCTGGATTTCTTGCTGTCGCTGTGGGAACCACAGGAAGATCGCTTGCTTAATCGCCCCGGCCTGGCAAAGATGATAGGCGGCGGCAGTATATTCGCCGCGCCCAGCGCGCACCACCGCCGCCTGCGCGTGCAGTTGCTCGCGCAGTTCTGCTGACAGTTCGGCATATATCAGATCCCGCAAGGCGGGCCACAACGTGACGCCCCCCTGCTCATCCATCACCAGCAAACCGCGCAGGCGCAGGCTGTCCCAGGCGGCAGCCTGCGCCTGCCAGGCATCCTGGGGCGTGGGGCCGCGAAAGACGGACAGGGATTGCAGCAGCCGCCGCTCCGCCGCCGCCGTGCGCAACCATAGGCGGTCAAACAATGGCTGCAAGGCGGGCGTCTGCGCCAACTGCGCCAGCATTTGTGTTAGATCGGGCGATCCATCCGCTGCGTCTTGCTGGTAAAGAGCCATCAACAGCCGCAGCAAGCGCGGGTTACCATCGGTGTATTGGCGCAGTCGCGCCGCTTCCTGGCGGGGTAGGTTAATATGCGCGTTTTGTAGCAGCCGCTGCAACTCAGGCTCAGGCAATCCAGTCAAAGCATGGTGGACGTCCGTATCCACCACGGCGCGCTGCCCTATCATTAACAAGGGGACCAGCCCGCGCAAACTGTCCACAAATTCCAATAACTGCCTGTGGGCAGGCGGCGTGTTTTCAACGTCCATCGGGCGCAGCCGATCCAGTTCATCGAAACACAGCAGCGGCGCAGCGGGCAGTTGCGCCAGGTCTTCGCGCAGCAGCCCCAGCGCCAGATTGACGTTATCGCCGACGCCCGACTCCGCCGCCGCGGCGTCTTCCGCCGCCAACATCCGCCACAAATTGGAGGCGCCCTGGCGGTGCAAAAAATAGCCCAGGCTGTAAAGCAGACTGTTCAGGTGATCGTTCAGGGTAGGGCGAATGGTGTACCAAAAAACGGCGTCGGCGGGCCAATCGGCGGCGATAACGCTGCCTAATGTGGTTTTGCCCACCCCACCCGGCCCGCTCAGGGCTACGCTTTGCCCGGCGCGCAGCGCGGTCAGGCATTGCTGCCGCGTGGTTTCGCGCCCCACAAAGTCGGCCCACTGCGGCGGCGACTCCAGGCGAAAGGTGGGGCGCAGATGGTTCAGCAGCGTCTGCCCCAACAGGCCCACAGCCGCATCCAGGTCGCGGTAAAATTCGGCGCGGGATTCGCCTAGAAACTCTTCCCAGATTTGCGAGAGGCGGCGGGGTTTGAAGAAGCGGTGCAAGTAGCGCAGTTCCAACACCAGAAAAGCGTAGCGCGGGCTGCCAGGGGCCTGTAATATGCCAGGCATGGCTGCTTCTACTTGCGCCCGATTAGCCGGCCCGGTTTCGCCCCACAGCCTGTCCACGGCGCGCTGGACGGCTTCCCGCAGCGCCTTGCCCCGAGCCGCCGCCTGGTTAGCCGGACGCGCGCCCGACCCGGCGCGCACAGTCCAGGCATCGCCCAGGAAATAAGGCGAAGCCAACAGGGTATGCTGCCCCAACCACGCCCCATCCTGAATGTGCTTGAGCGCCTGTTTGAGTTGTTGGTGGAAGTGATCGAATGCCGGCATCTTATCTGCTCATTTGTAGCGCAAACTGTTAGTTTGCGCGGACAAACTAACAGTTTGTCCTACAT
>CAYQYJ010000509.1:0-2944 GCA_964421605.1 uncultured Ardenticatenaceae bacterium
CCGTCGTAGATGCGGGCGGCGCGTTCGTGGGCGTACCAGAAAGCCAGGGGCGTGTCGTCGGTCATGCCCAACGCGCCATGGGTCTGGATGGCGCGATCCAGGACGCGCTGCAGCGTGTTGGCGACGTAAAATTTGATGATGGAAATGTCTACTCGCGCCGCATAAGCGCCCTGCGCCTGAATTTTTTGGGCGGCGTCTAGCACCAGCAGGCGGGAGGCGTTGATCTCGGCGCGGCTTTCGGCAATCCAGTTTTGGACGGTTTGCTGCTCCGCCAGATAGCGGCCCGGCGCTACTTGCCGCCGCCGCGCATAACGGCACATCAGGTCAAAGGCGCGCTCGCCAATGCCAATCCAGCGCATACAGTGATGGATACGGCCGGGTCCCAGCCGTTCCTGGGCAATGGCGAAGCCATGCCCTTCCGCGCCCAGGCGGTTGCTCTGGGGCACGCGGCAGTTTTCGTACAGGATTTCGGCGTGGCTGGCGTGGTCGGCGCCGCTGTGGCCCATGACGGAGATGTTGCGCACCAGGTGAAACCCAGGCGTCTCAGCAGGCACGATGATTTGGCTGGCTTGTAAGTGGCGGCTGCTGGCTTCAGGGTTGGTGATTGCCATGACGATGGCAAAGGCGGCGCCGTCGCCGGCGGTGGTGAACCATTTGCGCCCATTGATGACGTAATCGTCGCCGTCTTTGACCGCGGTCGTTTGCAGCCAGGTGGGATTGGAGCCGGGCACGTCGGGTTCGGTCATGGAGAAGCAACTACGAATGTCGCCGGCGGCCAGGGGCTGCAGAAAGCGCGCCTGCTGCGTGGGCGTGCCGTGTTCGATCAAGATTTCCATGTTGCCAGAGTCGGGCGCCTGGCAGTTGAACAGGTAGTGGCCCAGTGGGGTGCGGCCTAATTCTTCACTGACGCGAGCGAACTCTGGCAAGCTCAGACCCATGCCGCCGTAAGCTGCCGGCAATTGCGGCGCCCACAGACCCAGGGATTTGACCTGGCGCCGTTTTTCCTGGAGGGTGGGCAGCAAATCGGTAAAGGAGCCGTGGAGAAAGGCTGGTTCCAGCGGCATGATTTCCTGCTGGATAAATTGACGGATGGTCTGCACGGTCTGGTCTAGCTGGTCTGGTAGCATGAAATCCTTCCTGATGGGTGGAGGGCTGTTGGTGGGTATGGTATAGTTGGCAAGGTGAAGGGGCGACTGGAAGAGAAGCGACAGGGTAGAAGATGATGCCCCGGCTGCGAGTATAGACCAGCTTGAATGCCTTTTCAACCAGATGAGTTATTATGCAAAGCGTGTCGAGAGAATACACTGGTTGGTAGCGCGGTGGGTGTCAGCCCCGCCGCAGGCGGGGCTGACACCCATTTTTATGGGCAATTTTGGGCGCAGACGCGCCCAAAATTGCCCGGCGCCGATGCCTTTTTGCCCACTTTACGGGGACGATAGGCAGTTAAAGAGATCGTCACGATTTACTGGGGTGTTACCAATTGCCCGTTGCCGATATTTTTCGCCCGTTTTGTCGGGCCGATATGTGGCTAAAGAGATGAAAGAATGAAGTTTGACGAGTTTTTGGTGACGGCGCTGCGCACGGCGCGGCGGGTGGCGGTGTTGACGGGGGCGGGTATTTCGGCAGAGTCGGGCATCCCTACTTTTCGGGAAGCCCAGACCGGGTTGTGGGCGCAGTATGATCCGCAGGAGTTGGCGACGCCGCAGGCTTTCCAGCGCAATCCGCGCCTGGTGTGGGAGTGGTATGCGTGGCGGCGGCAGTTGGTGGGGCAGGCGGCGCCTAATGCGGGGCATCTGGCGCTGGCGGCGCTGGCGCGGTTGACGCCGCAGTTGACGCTGATCACGCAAAATGTGGATGGTTTGCATCAGCGGGCGGGCAGCGCGGCGGTGATTGAATTGCACGGGAATCTGACGCGCTTTATCTGTTTTGAGCGGCGGCACGTTGTATCTGGCTGGGCAGAGAGTGACGACGTGCCGCCGCGTTGTGCGGAGTGCGGCAGTTGGCTGCGCCCGGACGTGGTGTGGTTTGGCGAATCGCTGCCGGCAGAGGCGCTGCGGCAGGCGGCGGCGGCGGCGGCTAGAAGCTGTGATTTGTTTTTGTCTGTAGGTACGTCGGCGCTGGTGCAGCCGGCGGCGTCGCTGCCGCTAGAGGCGCGGCAGCAGGGGGCGATGGTGGTGGAAATTAACCCGAATGAAACGCCGTTGACGCCTTATGTTTCTGTTTATCTGGCGGGGCGGGCGGGGGAGGTTTTGCCGGCATTGCTGCGCGCCGCCTGGCCGGAGTAAGGGAGAGGCGGGCAGGATGCCCGCGCTACGTGGGGGGAGAATAGGAGGATCAGGCGACTTTCCATAATATGAGGGATCGTCTATACTATTTCTATGTCGCGCCCTGAGTCTCAATCTACGCAATCGTTTCGTATTCCTCTGGGGCTGGCTTTGATTCTGGCGGGGCTGGTGGTTGTTCTGGGGGCTTTGTTGTGGTGGGCAATGGCGCCTATGGCTTTGCCGGAGCGGTTGGCGCTGGCGGGTGTGCCGGCACACGTCACTCCGGTGACGCTGCCGACGCCGCTGCCGCTGGCGACGACGGCGCTGCAAACGGAGGAGTGGCGCACGGGGGTGTTTTTGCCGGCATCGCCGCTGCCGGCGGAGCTGCCTTCGCTGGCGGCAGCCGATCTGGCGCCACGCCTGGCGGCGCGCCCGCCGCTGCCGGATCAGCCCACGCGCCTGGTGATCCCGCGTATCAGTCTGGATGCGCCGGTGGCAGCGATTGGTTTGGAGATGGTGCGGAACAATGGCGAATCCTATTTGCAGTGGGCTGTACCGAATGCGCCTGTGGCTGGCTGGCACAATAGCAGCGCGCGTCTGGGGCAGGGGGGGAATGTGGTTTTGAATGGACATCATAATATTTATGGGGAGGTGTTTCGGGACCTGGCGCGGTTGGAAGT
>CAYQYJ010000510.1:0-2927 GCA_964421605.1 uncultured Ardenticatenaceae bacterium
CTTTCTTCGCGCCCTTCGCGTCTTTGCGGTGAAAAAATTCTGCTCCGCGTCTTTGAAGTTACCCCTGCCTTTCTTCGCGCCCTTCGCGTCTTTGCGGTGAAAAAATTCTGCTCCGCGTCTTTGCGGTGAAAAATCCCACTACCCCATCGGACGAGCCGGCAGCCCGCCTATGGCTCTGGACGCGAATTTGTCCAGCACATTTTTGGCCTGCAGCCGCCGCACTTCTTCCTGGAAAATAGCCCGCACAATGGCAATCATCGTGGCATACGTCGGGTCCATCCCAAAATAAGAAAGATTCTGCGAACCCAGGTTTTTGCCTTTGCTTAAAGGCGTGTCCGAAGCATAGTGCAGAATCCCGATAGGGAAGGGGGCATCGTGCAAGTCCACAATTTCATTTTGAGGGTAACGCTGTGGCCGCACCATTTCATACACAGAACTCAGATAAGGCCCCGCTTCCATTTCTAAGACGGTGTACCCTTCCTCATAGAAGACGCCCATATACTGTTCGTTTTGCAGGAAAGTGCCGCGCACGCTGATCGCCTTTTGGTTGTCCAACACCGTCCCATAGACAAGATAAGGGACGACATCGTCGGCTACAAAGCAGTTGTCAAAAAGAAAAGTATTCAGCGACTGCTCATCGTGTACCACTTTGGGCAGCATCACGTCGCCAATCCCTCCATTGAGCGTGGCTGCTTTGCCCATAATGTACACGCCGCGAATCTGGTCAATGTTATTGGAGATCTCTGAGAGAACTTCGTAAGCAGCCATGCCCAGCGGGAAGTCAATGTTAATGATCAGGGCATCGCTTTCCGCCAGCAGTTCCATTTCTGGCAGACAAAGGCGAGGATCCATCCAATCATATCGCACGCGGCGCAATTCAATCACCTGTACTTCAATGTCGTACGCTTCCTGGCTGGGGGTGCGTATAATGCCGGCATCTTGCTCCCGCGCAATACGCACCGGAATCGTTTCCGGATAACCCGCTTCATATTTCTTTAGCGCGTAATAGAAAAAGTTCTCCAGATTACTGGGCACGTTGCGCTGCAATATATCCGCATACTCCCGCTGCATTTCGCTGTCTCCGTCGGCTTGAATAAAGTTCACCAGCCGTTCCCGCTGCTGTAAAGTATACCCGCTCAGCAGATTGGCCAGGCTGTGATTATTACTGGAGACAAAGTAGATAGGCCGCCCGCGGAAGGAAATATCTGGCACGCCTGCTTCCACATTTTTCCACCAGCGCCTGGTGGCCCGATTGTAATCCGCCAGGGAACTGCCCAACAGGCGCACAGCGATTTTGAGCCGGTTTTGGGCAATCGCCAACAAATTCCGCGCCGCATCTTTGCGCCAGATACGGCGCAATCGCTCCCAATCCTCCCGCAGCACATTCGTTTCCTCTGCCAGCTTATCCAGGTCCGCATCGCTCAGCAGCGTGTTCAGGCGCGTTTGCAGCAGCGCCTGCGCCTTGCTGCTGCTCAACTGGTGGTGCAATTTATCCCGTTCGATCTGGTAAGCCGTGAGGATCGGAATCAAGTCATCAATATCCGACCGGCTGGTGATGTACACCGCCAGCGTGCGCCGTCCATCGTAGAGCGCTCGCCGCCGCCGCGCCGGCTGATCGACTGGCTGCCACGTGCGGATATTCGTGTAGCCATGACGCACGAACAACTCGGCAGACTGCCCCATGATCACCCGATCCACATCCCCAACCATACAGGCCGGCAGCCGCAAGATGCTGTAAATAAAGGCCGCCATATCTGGCTGAATCTCATCCGCAGCCACATGCAGCGCCGAATTCATCCGCTTATGCGCTTCTATCAAAGTCCTGATCTGCACCTCATTACTGCTGCGCAGCAGGGAATAATACGTGCGAATGTATAAATTGATCTCTTCTGTCGCGCGGCTGGGAACGGTACGATCCACTCAGGTCACCTCAATTTCCCCATCTCCGGGTAGCACTTCGCCGACAAGGACCGCTTCCGGGCACTGCTCCTGGAAAACGGCGACGGCGGCAGGGGGCACAGCCGCCAGGATGCCGCCGGAAGTCTCCGGCGTCCACAACATATTTTGAAATGTGTCATCCACCAATGCGGCGAAATGTACCCAGGGATGAAAATAATCATAATTCCGGTGCGTTCCCCCAGGGAACGCGCCCGCCTCGCCATACTGCCGCGCCCCCGGCAGCCACGGCAGTTGGCTCAAGAAAAGACGAAATCCCACATGCCCCAGGTGCGCCATTTCGTGGGCGTGCCCCAACAAGCCAAAGCCCGTTATATCCGTCATCGCTCGCACGCCTGCCTGCTGCGCCGCCGCCGCCGCCTGCCTGTTTAGCGTCTTCATGCTCGCCACAGCCGTTTGCACGTCGCTGCCGGCAGCGATGCCCTGTTTCAGCGCCGTGGTTACAATGCCGGCTCCCAGCGGCTTGGTCAATAACAGCGCATCCCCTGGCTGCGCGCCCCCTTTCGTCTTGATCCGCGCCGGGTCTACCAGCCCGGTCACTGCCAGCCCATACTTTGGCTCCTTGTCCGTGACGCTGTGACCGCCGGCAATAACCGCCCCGGCCTCCGCCACCTTTTCCGCGCCGCCGCGCAAAATTTCGCGCAAAATGTTCATGTCCAGGTTGTCGGGGAAGGCTACCAGGTTAATGGCAAACAACACTTCACCGCCCATGGCGTAGACGTCCGACAGCGCATTCGCCGCGGCAATGGCGCCGAAATCATACGGATCATCTACCACAGGGGGAAAGAAGTCAGTGGTGCTGACAATCGCCTGCGTCTCATTCAACTGATACACAGCCGCATCGTCCGCCGCCGCCAACCCCACCAGCAGCCGGGGATAATCCGCCGGGTCAAAAATAGATCGGAGTGGCTGCAACACGTGCGCCAGGTCGGCCGGGCCGAGCTTGGCCGCTCAACCTGCGCAAGACGCCA
>CAYQYJ010000511.1:0-2927 GCA_964421605.1 uncultured Ardenticatenaceae bacterium
TCGGCAATCTCTGACTCTTCCAGGGTGATCTCGCCGCTGGCGTAGGTGGCTGTGAACGCCAGCATCAGGGAGTCGGGAAAGGGCCAGGGCTGGCTGCCAAAGTAGCGAATGTTGTCTACCGCAATCCCTACTTCTTCCTGGACTTCGCGCCGTACCGTTTCTTCCAGCGTCTCGCCTGGTTCGACAAACCCGGCAAGAACGCTGTAGAACCCAGGCGGGTGACGATGCGCCCGCGCCAGCAGCAGCGTATTGTCTCTGGTAACGGCGACGATGATGGCTGGCGAAATACGGGGGTAAGTGATCAGGTCGCAGTGGGGACATAGTTTGGCCCGTTCTGTGGGCTTAGGTTGGGTGGGTTGGCCGCAGCGACCGCAAAATTGCGTATTTCGATTCCACGCGACCAGTTGTACAGCGCGCACAGCTATGTGGAACAGATCGGGGTCCATCTGGTCAAACAGGCGGCGCAGCCCCAGGAAGCGCCAGCCTGCCGGCAGCGGCGCGTCAGGCGGCGCGTCGGCGCACAGGCAGTGCGTCTCGCCCAGGCGTCCTATGTACTGCTGGCGCTGCGGCGACCAGCCCAGCGCGTTGAGGTCGGCGGCTGCCGGCAGGGTGAACAGGGGCCCCTCACTCTGCACGAGCAACTGCATATCATGAAAGATAAACCAGAAAGCGGGTTCGGCGGGTTCAGGCGGCGCCGCCGCGCTGGAAACAAAAGGCTGGTTCATAGGCGACTAGGGTTATGGGTAAGGGCTGGGGGAAGGGGGCGCCGGGTAGCCGCCAGGGGTAAAGGTAGGCGCGGGCGTCCCTGGCGTGGCCGTCACGAATGGGTTGGGGGTGCTGGTGACGGGCGTGGGGGTGGGCGTGATGGAGGGCGTCAGGCTGGGCGTGGGCGTGCCTGAGGGGCCGGCTGTGGGTGTGGGCAGGGTGGTCGCCGGCCGCGTGACGGTGGGCGAGGGGGTAGGGGAGAGCGTGGGCGTGCCTGTGACGCGGGGATCGGGTGTGGCTGGCGGGGTGGGGGTTGCGGATGCCGGCAAGGTGGCAATGGGCGGCGGCAGGGTTCCTGTCACGGGCAGGGTCACAGCCAGAGTGGGCGTGGGCAGGGTTTCGGGGGGGCCGAGAAAACCGCCGCCGGGCTCACCTGCCGCTATCTGCCCGGCGCCGCCCAGAGGGTTGGGTGCAACTATCCACTGCGCTTCCAGGTACCAGCTATTGCCGGCATGTGGCTCTTTGCCGCACCCCAATGGCCCTGAATACAGGCGCCAGATGCCGTCCACCACAATTTCGGCGTCGCGGGGAATGAGCGGCAGGATGCCTTCCAGCCCGGCGACGTCCAGCCGCAACTCCTCCGCTACCAGCGCCCAGGTGGTGCGGGGCCCGCGTTGGGGCAGGCACGTGGGCAGCGGCAGGCGCGCAAATGCGCCGCGCACGCGGATCATTCTATCCTGATATAACTGGGGAGCCTGGTTGAGTTCGGCAAAGGAGATTTCCAGGGGGGCGGCGGCAATGACGGGCTGCGCTGCCGGCAGCGTCGGCCATGGCCCGAACTGGCCCCCGCTCTGATTGGCGCGGGCGCAGGCGGGCAGCAGCAGCAGCCACAGCAGCAGCAAGGTGAAAGGACGAATAGTTAGCCCGATGCGCATAGCGACGTATTTTACTGTGTTTTAGCGTATTGCCGTAGTCGGGCTATATCTGTTAAGGCGGCGTTCACAAATGGCTCCTGTTTCATATCTACTTACCGCGTTTCTCCGAAGACGCAGGCGGGAAATTTCAGATTTGAAGATGTCAGTTTATGACCGTGTTCAGTAATTTGGGTTTGCCTGTCATGAGATTTCCCTCTTGCTAAACTGCCGGCATGTTCCTATACTTTAGAAACCAACATCAATCAGTGGTACAGGAGTTTATCATGCAATCTTGCCGGATAAGACCCCAATTTTCATCCGAGCTAGGGTTCGCTTGATCTCGGACAGGGGGGTCGTATGAAGTCAATGGCCGTTGTTATGCGCGAGGCAGGTGCACCCTCAGTTCTCCATCTCGAAGAGGTTGCACTTCCGCCGCTACGTGACGGCGAGGTTCGTATCCGGTCCCTGGCATCTGCCGTCAACCACTCTGATCTCGAGATTCGAGCCGGAGTCTGGAACATCCGACGCACCCCGCAGTTCCCCTACGTCCCTGGGCTGGAGGTCGTAGGAGAGGTGGCCGATGTTGCAAGCGGTGTGACATACGTTCGCCCCGGCGATGTCGTCTGGACGACCATGCAGGGTCTGGGTGGCGTGCGGGCTGAAATTGACGGCGGCTACGCAGAGCATGTGACCGTAAGTTCAGCGGCTGTCGCCCTTTTGCCCAGTACGGTGGATCCCATTGCGTTCGCCGCTGTGGGTCTTGCCGGTGTCACCGCCTATATGGGGCTTCGCAAGCTCGGAGATCTGTCGGGCCAGAGACTCATCGTGACGGGGCCGGAGGGCGGCGTCGGGTCAATGGCTGTGCTTCTGGCACGCGAGCTTGGCGCGAACGTGATTGAGCATGGCCGGGGCTCAGCGCCCCTGCTGCCGCGCATGGCAGACGCCGTGCTCGATGTGGTCGCCGGCCCAATGTTCCCTGAGTTGGTGACAGCGCTTCGACATGGCGGGCGCTACTGCCTCGTCGGTGCGGTAGCCGGGGGTGAGGTGTGTTTCGATGCCTGGAGCCTCATCGAAGGCATCACGCTTACCGGCTATTCGACTGAAGACATCACCGGGGACGAACTGCGTACGGCGACCGACTCTCTCTTGCTGCGAATCCAGCTACCGGACACCAAGTACACGGTGCTCCCATTGTCGGAGGCGGCGCGTGCCCACGCGATGCTTGAGAGTCGCGAAGTCAAGGGCCGCATCGTACTGATTCCATAGGCACGACCGACTGCACGCTTACTTGTATTGCCCCACAAGCGC
>CAYQYJ010000512.1:0-2926 GCA_964421605.1 uncultured Ardenticatenaceae bacterium
TCAGCCTCCCATTTTTTCAGTTCTCCGGCGGGCTGCTGGAAGCGCTGGCTGGGTTTGCGGCAACGCCGACAGCCACTCCGCCATGACGTCGAGCGCCAACCCGATGTTGCCCACCTGACAATGGTTTTGCGCCTGGTCAGCTTCCGTAAAAATGCGTTCGGTGAGCGAACGGACGTTTGTTAAAGCCGCGACTTGCAGGCGGTGCAGCTTCAATGGCACAAAGTGGTCTTCAGCCCCGGTCAGGATCAACACATCCTGCGTGACCTGCGCCGAATGCAAATTTTCCGCGTTGAATTCAGTCAAAGCCAGGGCAGCGTCCAGCGGCGTAGGCGTTTGGGTGATGTATTGCAAATTGTCAATGCCCCACTTCTCTTGCGGCATCCGCTTCATTTTCCACTCCGTGAGCGTTTGCATCAACTGCGGATGGCGAAATAGCCAGCGGGCAAACTTTTCCACAATAGGCGGCGGAATTTTCATGTAATCGTAGGCAATGCTGAGGGCAATGACTCGCCGGATGCGAGGTTCGTGCGCCGCCGCGCGGAAGCACAGCCATCCTCCCATTGAAATGCCGAGCCAGGTGACGTCATGCAAGTCAAAGAAATCCAGCACGGCCCCGGCTGGTTTTTCCCAGGCATACGTTATGGGCAGCCCATGAACTTTTAACGCGCCGCCCTGACCAGGCCCATCAAACAAAATGACATCGTAGCCCAAATCGCAGAACGTGTGGGCTATGCTGATGAACTCTTCAATAAAAGAGTCAAACCCGCCGTGTATGACCAGGGTACCCGTTTTAGGCGTCGTGCGCGCTGGCAGGCGCAGCGCCGGCAAATAGGCCTGCGCATAAGGTATCTCATACCGTTCCCACGCTTCATCCACAAACAATTCGTTGTAGAACAGGTCCAGGAAACGCTGGTACAACCGCTGCTTATCCGGGTCAGTGGGATGGGTAAAAAACTCAGCCGCTCGATAATAAAACGTGCCATTGAGCAGACGGCCTTCAGCCAGGGCTGTCTCCGCCAACTGGATCATCACATCTTTCCAGTCAGCCAGGCCCCCAATCCGGGCCGCCGCTGCTTGCATATCTTGCAGCCGCGCATAACCCAGCGCGTACCACCGGTTTAGCTGGTAATCAATGATCTTCGTTTTGTGGAGTTCGTGATAACCCACCGGAAATTGCCACGTTGTCATCGGTTTACACTCCTTTCAGACCTGTCTTCATGAACTCAATCAAATAAGCCATGCGTTCCTCAAAATCGGCGGCCTGTTCCAGGGCAGCGATTTCCACGGCATGGGCGAAAAGGTAGAGAATGACGCCCTTGATGAAGGTTAAAGGCAAGTCATCCCGAAAATTCCCTTTGCCATAAGCGGCATCTATCAGGCTGCTCAAGCCCTCGTCGCCGCCAAAGTGATAGGCAGCCAATGCCGTCTCATAAATCGGACGTCCCTTTTCTTTGATAAAACTTTCAGCAAAGCGGTTGATAGCCGGGTACTGCGCCGCAAATGCCAGCCCGTTTTGAATTTGCGCCTTGAACAGGGTGAAAATATCCCCTTGAAATAGCGCCGCGTCCATGTTGGCTGCCAGAAATTCCCGCTTTTTGGCGATCAGGATGCCAATGAGGGCCAGATACAACGCTTCCTTATTTTTGAAATGATAGTAGAACTGCCCTTTGCTCATGCCGGCATTCACCAGGATCGTATTGATAGACGCCTGTTCGTATCCTTTATCGGCAAACTCTTCCAGAGCAGCGCTAAACAAAGCCTGGCTATGTTCAAAAGATTTCTCAAATAACTCTGCCATCACGCTTTTCCCAGACGGGCTTGCCAGCAGCCCATCCTGCTAGAATAAACACATTATAGACCAGGAGGTCTAGGCCGTCAAGTCTAATAGTAGTGCAGGGCACTGGCCGAACGGTTTTGGCCTGTTAGAACTCCTATGGCCAGTGCCTCGCACCGGTAAAAAGTCAGGGGGTTGTCAGGAAAAGCCAGGCGCGGTGGTATTTTTGCAGCCGCTCCCAATCTTTTGGCCCCAATTCAGGCAGGCGGCGAATATCCATGTTATGTTCCAGATCGGCCAGTTTGACTTTACGGGCCAGCGGGTTGTGCTTTAGATTAGCCACGTACACGTCATACGGCACACGCTCCTTCTCATGCGTCAACAGCCCCACCGCCGTCACCACCTCTGGCGGAAAGCCCGCCGCCTGCAAATCAGCCAGGGTCGTCGTACTGTCTTCCACCACGTCATGCAGCGCCGCTACCATTCGCTCCACTGCCGTCTCCATCTGCGCCATCAGATGCAGCGGGTGCAAAATATACGGCTGCCCATACCGATCCACATGCCCCGCATGAGCCGCCGTCGCCAGCGTAAGGGCCTTTTCTACCAAAGCATTCATTTGTTCATCCATTGTCCGTGCTTCGTCTATCCTCATTCACGAATGTGACCGTCGCCAAAGCCGATCCATTTATAGGTGGTCAGTTCTTCCAGCCCCATGGGCCCGCGGGCGTGCAGTTTTTCCGTGCTGACAGCCACTTCCGCGCCCAGGCCAAACTGACCGCCATCGGTAAAACGGGTGCTGGCGTTGACGTAGACGGCGGCGGAATTCACTTCGGCGACGAAGCGGTTGGCGTTGGCCCAGTTCTGCGTCAGAATACTGTCCGAGTGTTCGGTGCTGTGCTGCTGGATGTGGACAATCGCCTCATCCAGGCTATCCACTACTTTGACGCCCAGGATCAGCGCCAGCCACTCCTGGTCAAAGTCGTCGGGCCCGGCAGGCAGCGCCCGCGCGCCGTGTCCAGTGGCTTGCAAGATGGTCAAGGCGTCGCCGGCGGCGCGCAGCTCCACTTTCGATTGCGCCAGACGGGCAGCCATTGCCGGCAAAAACGCCGCCGCCGCCTCTCGATGCACCAATACCGTATCCAACGCATTGCA
>CAYQYJ010000513.1:0-2918 GCA_964421605.1 uncultured Ardenticatenaceae bacterium
TATTGTTTTCACCTGGCTAAACAGACAAAACCGTACTTTTGCCACGAGGCCGTGAAGAAACCGATTGGCGATTGGGCTGAGACCCGTTTAAGCAATTTAGGTGAAAACGATCTTAGCCGCCATAACTCCGCTAATGAAAGTGGATTTGGTCGTGACTTGTCCAGGTGGGTAGGCAAAAAGAAGGTTTTGCCCAGCAACGTCATAACCAGCGCCGTCGTGGGCAAGAACAAGAACCATCCAGCCGTTTTTCCCCTGGACATTCCCGAGTTTTTCATTAAGCTGCTGTCGCCCCCAGGAGGATTGGTGGTTGACCCGTTCGCCGGCAGCGGCACAACCGCTATTGCCGCCTTATCTTTGGGGCGTCACTGCGTACTCATTGATAACCAACCAGAATACTATCGTATTGCCCTGCAACGCTTGATTGATGAGCAGAACATACACATTGTTGAAGAATCGGCGGTAGACACGGAAAACAGTCGTAATGGCAGTTTCAAAGTTGTAAACAAGCCTTTACAGCGGCGATTACTCGACAAAGATTCTCCCGAACTTGAGAACGGCAAGTCGTGATGAAAATCAAGATCCGCGGGTATAATCTGCGTCATCCTTCGACAAACTCAGGACAGGTTCTGCGCAATCTGTGATTTCTGAAAGAGAGGCAACATCAACATGACACCCCAAGAAAAACTGGTCGAATTTGAAGACCGCATCGCCCGCGGCGAAAAGATCGAACCGGGTGACTGGATGCCTGAAGAATATCGGCGGCAGCTTATCCGCATGATCTCGCAGCACGCCCACAGCGAAGTCGTGGGCATGTTGCCCGAAGGCAAATGGATCCCCCACGCCCCCAGCCTGCGCCGCAAACTGGTGCTCATCGCCAAAGTGCAAGATGAAGCCGGGCATGGTCAATACCTCTATCACGCTGCCGAATCCTTAGGCGCCACCCGCGAAGAGATGCTGGACGCCTTGCTTGCCGGCAAAGCCAAATACTCCAGCGTCTTCAACTATCCTACCCTCACCTGGGCCGACGTAGGCATGATTGGCTGGCTGGTGGATGGCGCGGCTATTAAGAACCAGACCATGCTGGCCCACGCTTCCTACGGGCCGTACTCGCGCGCTATGGTGCGTATTTGCGCCGAAGAGACGTTCCACTTCAAGCAGGGCAAGGAAATGATCGTCAAATACGCTGCCGGCACGCCCGCGCAGCGCCAGATGGCTCAAGACGCTCTCAACCGCTGGTGGTGGCCCTCCCTCATGATGTTCGGTCCCCATGACACCGACTCCCCCAACTCTCCTACCCTGCTGCGTTGGGGCATCAAGACCAAAACGAACGACGAACTGCGTGAAGAGTTTGTCAACGAAATGGTCCCCGAATTCCAGGCCATTGGCCTGACCATACCCGACCCTGAACTCCGCTTTGACGAAGCCGCCGGGCGTTGGATCCATGGCCCCATTGACTGGGATGAGTTCTGGCGCGTGGTGCGTGGTCATGGTCCTTGCAACGAGGAGCGGTTAGCCGCCCGCCGCCAGGCGCACGAAGATGGCTTATGGGTACGCGAAGCCCTGGCTGCCTACGCTGCCCGCCAGCAGCCGGAGGGAGTAACCGCATGAGCGACACCCAATGGCCTCGCTACGAAGTCTTCAAGCAGGACACGCCGGACAAACCGCACCAGGCAGTCGGCTCCGTCCACGCCCCCGATCCTGAAATGGCGCTGCTGAACGCCCGCGACGTGTTTGTGCGCCGCCCGCGCTGCCACAGTCTGTGGGTTGTTCCCGCCGCCCAGATTCTCAGCCGCACCGCCCAGGAGCTGGCTGCCGATCCTGACTGGGATCAGGCGGAAACGCCCGTAGATCAACCCTGGCAAACTTACCTGGTCTTTCGCAAAACCAGCCAGCGGCGTGCCATGACTTTCGTCGAGCACGTTGGCGAAGTCCAGGCTGCTACGTCCCTGCAAGCCCTGCGCCAGGCTGTGGCTCTGTTTACGGATGAACCTGCTTTTGTGTGGTGGATTGTGCCGGCAACTGCCATCTACCACAGCGACGACCACGACGTAGACAGCCTGTTTGCCCCCGCCCTGGACAAAACCTATCGCCACCAATCCGCTTATGGCCTGGTGGGTCCGCAGCGTCGTGGACGGCGGCAGACTGCAGACGCGGAGGCCGCCGATGAATGAACCCTGGCTGCCTGCCCTCATCCACAAACTCACCGCCCTGGCCGATGACGAGCTAATCCTTTCCCATCGGGACGCCGAATGGACGGGGCACGCCCCCATCCTGGAAGAAGACATCGCCCTGGCTAACATTGCCCAGGACGAACTGGGCCACGCCGCTGTCTATTACAACCTGATTAGCGACCTGAATGGCGCCGATCCCGACGACATGGCCTTCTTCCGCAGCGCCGCCGACTTTCGTAACGTGCAAATGGTAGAACTCCCCAAAGGGGATTGGGCATTTACCATGCTGCGCCAGTTCTTCTTCGACGTTTACGAATATACCCACCTGCTTGCCCTGCAAGACAGTACCTACCCCCCCCTGGCTGCCGCCGCCGCCCGAATTTGCCGCGAAGAGACCTACCATTTGCGCCACACCCAGGCATGGGTGGAACGGTTGGGGTTAGGTACCATTGAATCCCAAAAAAGAATGCAGACCGCTTTAGAAACATTGCTGCCCTATGCGTACCAGCTTTTCCAGCCCCTGCCCGATGAAGCGGCGCTGGTCAAAGCCCGCGTTGTTCCTTTGCTGTCCGACGTGCGCCAGGATTGGGACGGCATCGTCTTTCCCCACCTGGAAGCATCCGGTCTGCGCATTCCGCAGACGCTAGAATTGCCCGCCCGCTCGCGCCACGAACATACGTTCTACCTGACTGAGATGCTGGCGGAGATGCAAATGGTCGCCCGCGCTGATCCCCAGGCGGAATGGTA
>CAYQYJ010000514.1:0-2912 GCA_964421605.1 uncultured Ardenticatenaceae bacterium
CAAAAGCGGTTACGACAAACCCCAATCGCCAAGTTATTTACGGACAGTTATTAACAAGAGACTAAGGGGCAAATTGCCGCAATTCCGCGCTACGGGTTATAATGCGAGTATGACTCAGATACAATTTTTTGATGATCCCGCGCAAATGCGCAAGTCGCGCGAAGACGTGCGCATCAACCAGATAGGTCTGCATCTCTACCCGGATGGGCGGCGCGTGGCTGTTGGATTTGACCTGACGCCGTTTTTGGAGCGGCCCTCTTTGGAGGTTGTGGTGACGAATGCCGCGGGCGAAGTTGCCGGCATCTTGAACGTGATTGAAGCGCTGCAGCCGAATTTTCATCTGACAGTGCATTTGCGCGACCGAGAACCTGCCAGCCCGTATACGGTCCAGGTTATGGCTTACTACGCCCAGCCTGGCGCGCCCAGGCAGGTTGTGGACCAGCACACCACCCATTTCTTTGTACCCGCCGCTGGAGACGGGGAGGATGCGTAGCCTTTATGGTTATTCCTGAAGGTGTACGGCTGCTGGCGTTGCTTTTGGAAAATGCCGGCATTCCTTTGATGCCGTCTTGAAAACAGAATGTCGGATCCCAACGCTTACCTGGACCGCGTAATCGGCAAATACAAGATCATTGAGCTGCTGGGGCGCGGCGGGATGGCGGTTGTTTACAAGGCGTATCAAGAGGGACTGGATCGCTATGTGGCGATCAAGTTGATGCACAGTTTCCTGGCGGACGAAGGGGAGTTCCTGGAGCGGTTTAAGCGGGAAGCGCGGGCCATGGCCCTGCTGAAGCACCCCCACATTGCCGACGTATACGACTTCGACGTGGTGGACGACACCTATTATATTGTCATGGAGTTCGTCAGCGGCGGGTCGTTAAAAGAAGAAATTGAGCATTTCCAGCAGCGCGGCGAGCGTATGCCCCTGAGCCAGGCGGTGCGCATTATGCTGGAACTGATTGACGCAGTGTCCTACGCCCACGCCCGCGGCATGATTCATCGGGACATAAAGCCTGGCAACATAATGCTGCGCGACGATGGCGGGGCGGTGTTGACTGATTTTGGCATTGCCAAGATTTTGGGCGTGGTTTCGCATACCCTGACGGGCGCGATGGTGGGGACGCCGGCTTATATGGCGCCAGAGCAGGGGATGGGGCATTTGGGAGATGAGCGCAGCGATCTGTACTCTTTGGGCATCCTTTTCTTTCATTTGATTACGGGACGGCTGCCGTTTGAGTCCACCACGCCGCTGGCGGTGGTGATGAAGCACGTGACGGAGCCGCTGCCGCCGCCGATTACGTTTAACCCGGACATTCCTGCCGGCATTCAAGACGTCATCTTGCGCGTGACGGCTAAAGACCCGCAGCAGCGATACCAGACAGGGTATGAATTTGCCCAGGCGTTGCGCCAGGCGTTGTATGACGAAGGCGGCGAATTGTTGGCGGAACTACCGCCTGAACTGCTACGCGACGAACCAGCCGCCGCAATGAGCACGCTGGCAGCGCAGACGCGCGTTACGGCGAACGTGCCTTATGGGGGGAACATGGGGCGCGCGGCGTCTTTGCTGGAGGCGACAATGCCGGCAGAAGCCACGGTGGTGCGCCCTCGCGCCCCCCAACCAGCAGCGGCGCAGCAAGCAGCGGCGCAGCCAGCAGCGGCGCAGCCTGGGCGAGTGCACCGTTTTCGCTGGCTGGCCTGGGGTTTTGTGGGTATTCTGGCTATCGTTCTGGCAGCGGTCGCCGGCGCCTATGCCGTTAGCTGGCGCACGCCAGAGCCAACTCCTGTCTTGGTAGCGGCGCCGCCCGCCACGGATACACCCGCGCCTACCGACACGGCTACGCCAGCCGCGCCGACGCCGGATTTTGCCGGCACTGCCGTAGCCGCCATTGCCCTGACGGAAACGGCTATGCCCACGGTCACGCCGGCTGCGCCCACAGCGACCCCTACGCCCAGCCCCACCCCCACGCAAACCACGACGCCGGATTTAACCGCCACGCACATAGCAAACTGCGTTTTCGACCTGGAATTGGTTAACTATTACACGTATGACAATCCCGCCGCCAGGTCAGCGCCTACCGGATTGCGGTTTCCGCTCAAGTTTGAACTGCGCAACAGCGGCACGTGCGCCTGGCCCGCGGGCTGGCAGTTAACGGTGCAGGATGGGTCAGCATTCCGGCGGGATGATCCGTTGGTGTTGGAAGAGCCTGTGCCGCCATCGTCTCCGGTGACGCTGTCCGTTTCGTTGGTGGCGCCGGCGGATGCCGGCAATTACGACACCATCTGGCAGCTTCGGCGTAACACGGGCGAACCCGTTGGCGCGCCGATTGACGTTAGTTTGCGTATTTATGTAGCTGCTACGGCTACCCCGGCGGTCACGCCCGCCCCTAGCCTGACGCCATCGCCTACTATTGAATCGGTGTCCGACATTGGTTTCAGCGTTATTTTCAACTGGTGTGAATATGCCGGCGAAGAGTGGCGGTGTGAGGTGGTCATTGCGCCATTTGGCGGCGCGGGCGCTCCCTATACTATCTGGGTATTTGACGCGGACCAACCCGCGCGTTACTTTGGCGGCAACCAGTTTCACATCATTTCTGCCCGTCGCTGCGCTCCCTGGATTCATGAAATTCGCGTGCAGGATGAGGCTGGCTACTATCTGTCGCGTAATCTGGCTTTTGATCCGGTCACCGATCCCAATGTGGCCCCGCTTTTTCCAGAAGGTAATTGCGTGACGCCGTAGGCAACAGGCAACAGTTAACAGACAACAGGCAACAGAGGTAACACGCAACTGTGACGCTTTCTCCAACCGCTAATCGTTCCCGCAAAGTGGGCAAAAAGGCCCCGTCGTCAGGCAATTTTGGGCGCAGACGCGCCCAAAATTGCCCACAAAAATGGGTGTCAGCCCCGCCGCAGGC
>CAYQYJ010000515.1:0-2909 GCA_964421605.1 uncultured Ardenticatenaceae bacterium
TTAAAACCATGGCTAGAAAAAAAGCGATCCCAGACGACATCCGCGAACAGGTTGTTGCCAGAGTGGACGCATTTAACAAAGCGCATGTCCGCGCCAGCGAATCATCCAGCATAAGCCGCCTGATGCGGACGATGGGTGTGCAACTGCAAAAAGAGGGTGCGCAGCCTGCGGGCAGCTATGTTCCCCGTTTCAAAGGCAGCTTCCTTTACCTGGATCGGATTGGCTTCGGTGGTCGCCCATCCGAAATCTGTCGTCTGCGCTGGACGGGCAGCATGGAGGCCTGGGAGTTCGCTATCTATCGCCACAGCCGTAATTTCTATGATGCCGACGAGTGGATGTTCCCTGGCGCGGAAGAAGTGGATGGCACAGTTGAAGGGGCCATGCGTGCCGGCATGAAGGCCTATCCCCAATAACACCCCCACCCATCAGGATTCCTGTTTGCCATGATTCGCGTTGGCGCGCAGACTTATCTTGATCGTATCCGCTTATTTCAGCGGAATGCCCGCCTGTACCTGCTGTACGTTGCCGTCAGCGGAGTCACGGCGGGCATTTTTGGTTTGCTGTTCAACTTTTATGTGTTGGGCCTGGGCTTTGATGAGGCGCTGCTGGGGCGGTTGTTGTCTGCCAATAACACCGCGGCGCTGCTGGCGGCTTTGCCGGCAGGGTACGTCAGCGACCGCCTGGGGCGAAAGCGCGCCTTGTTGTTGGCAGCGGCGGGGTATGTCGTGGCGGTTGCCGGCATGGTGTGGCAGCAGACGCCGGCTGCGCTTTTTGCCCTGTACGTGCTGTCAGGCCTGTGCCAGAGCCTGAGCAGCGTCACGCTGGCCCCCTTCTTGATGGAAAACAGCGGCGAAACGGAACGCACCTATCTCTTTTCCGCCAGCTTCGGCGTGCAAATGCTGGCCGTCACGCTGGGTTACTGGTTGGGGGGGCAAATGCCCGGTTGGATCAGCGGCGCGCCTGCCGCGGAGACAGCCAGCGCCGCCGTTTATGCCCAGGCGCTGCTGGTGGTGGCTGGTCTGGGTTTGCTGGGGCTGCTGCCCCTCAGCCTGATGCGGGTCACGTCTGGCGAAAAGCAGGCGGACCGTCTGGCGCCTTTTCGTTATGCGGCGCAGCATCCGGCGTTGTTGGGCAAGTTGATCGTCCCTCTGATGATCACGACGCTGGGCGCGGGGTTGTTTGTGCCGTTCATGAACGTTTTCTTTCGGGAGACGCACCAGAGCAGCGACGCCGTTATCGGCTCCCTTTTTGCCGCGGGTTCATTCGCTATGGCGCTGGGGCTGCTGGCTGCGCCGCCTCTGGCGGAACGGTACGGCAGTATTAACGCCTTCATCCTGACGCAGGCATTGTCTATCCCGTTTATGGCTTTGTTGGGTTTTGCGCCCTGGTTCTGGTTGAGCGCGACCGCCTACCTGGCGCGTTTGCTTTTGATGAATATGACCATTCCCGTTTACCAGGCTTTTGCCATGGCGCAGGTGAACACCGAAGCCAGAGGAACCACTGCCGCCCTGATCAGCATGGGCTACAGTTTTGGCTATGCCATCAGCCCGGCGCTGAGCGGGCAGATGCAGGTGCAGTTTGGGTTTGCGCCCATCTTTGGCGTGGCAATTTTTACTTACATCGTAGCCATCTGCCTGTACTGGTATTTCTGGAAAAGAGCGCCGCGCCTGACGCATCAGCCGGTATGAGAACTTGTTTTTACCGCCAGGTGCGCAAAGAACACAAAGGAAGAATCTGCGCATGCCTGGCACGGAGAAAGCTGATTTTTACCGCAAAGCGCGCCAAGAACGCAAAGGAAGAATCTTCGCGTTCTTGGCGTCTTGGCGGTGAAATCTTTCATTCCTATGCTTTTGAGTCAAGCTCTCCTGCTCACTAAACTCTCCCGACCGCAGACGCGGCCTACGCTGGTGGCGCGGCCTCGTTTGCGCCAGCTTTTGCTGCCGGCAGAGACGCGCCCGCTGACCCTGATTTGCGCCCCGGCGGGTTATGGCAAAACGACGTTGATTCTGGCGTGGCTGGGTGAAGAGAAGAGGGCGGCGTGGCTGTCGCTGGATGAAAGCGACAATGATCCCGTTCGTTTTTGGACGTATGTGATTGCGGCGCTGCAAACTGTGGCGCCGGGGGTGGGGGAACAATCTTTAGCCCTGCTGCCGTCGCCGCAGCCGCCCTCGTGGCCCCTGGCGCTCACTTTCTTGCTGAACGACCTGTCCACGCTGCCCGCGCCTCACTTTCTCGTCCTGGACGATTACCAGGTCATCACCCATCAGAGCATCCACGAAAGCCTGGCTTACTTCCTGGACCATCTGCCGCCCACGCTGCATCTTATTCTCACCAGTCGCGCCGACCCGCCGCTGCCGCTGGCGCGGCTGCGAGCGCGGGGGCAGTTGGCGGAGATTCGGGAGCGCGACCTCCGTTTTACGCCGGAGGAGACGGCGGAGTTTATGCAGCGGGTGATGGGCATTTCGTTGACGCCGGGGCAACTGCAATCCCTGGCGGCGCGCACCGAAGGCTGGATTGCCGGCTTGCAGTTGGCGGGGCTGGCGGCAGCCGGCGCGCCGGATGGGGCGGCAATTCTGGACGCTTTGAGCGGCAGCCAGCGGCATCTGGTGGATTACTTGAGCGAGGAGGTGCTGGCGCGGCAGGCGGAGGGGGTGCAGACGTTTTTGCTGCAAACGGCGGCGCTGGATCGCTTTTGCGCGCCGTTGTGCCAGGCCATCCTGGGGGAGGGGGATTGGCGCATAGAGGTAGCCGGACAGTCGCCCATCGCCTCCTGCCAATCCTTGCTAGAATACCTGGATCGGGCCAACCTGTTTCTCATTCCCCTGGATAATGAACGGCGCTGGTATCGTTACCACCATCTTTTCTCTGGCTTGCTGCGCTTCCGCGCCGCGCAAACGTTGGGGCAGGCG
>CAYQYJ010000516.1:0-2900 GCA_964421605.1 uncultured Ardenticatenaceae bacterium
ACCCATATCTCCAGCGTATACTCCCCAGGCTGGAAACCCTCTTCCGGGTTGTAATAAACATAGCCTGGCCCATCGGAACCATAGTTCCATAACTGCGTCCCCCCGCCAACGACCTGCGCATTGCGCCGCCACACCCAGGCCCATTCCAGACCATCTACCATGCCATCATAAGTAAACGTGGCGTAGATGGTGTAGAAACCCGTTTCAAAAATGCGCGTGGGGCGCACGGCTTCGTAGGTATCGCTGACTTCTTTGGAGAAGGAAAGGCTGCCCATTTGGGTTTTGTCGGTCAATTCGGCTTGCGCATCGTACTGGTTGTATTCTGCCGGCAGCTCCGCCAACGACTGCACAAAACTACCCACTGTTTCCGCCGGAGCGGGGGGGGCAGCTACCAACGCATCCACAGCTGCCGGCGGCTCCGCCATAGCCGACGCCGCCGCGGGCGAATCAATCCGCACCACTTGCGGCGGTTCATCGCTGCTCAAATCAGCCGCGCTGAGGACAATAACAGGTTTGGCATTGGAGATGATGGCAAATCGCGAGGTCGTATCTGGGGTTGGGCTCCAACCATACCAGGCAGTGCCAGCCCCCAGCAGCACAAAAACCAGGCTCACTGTGGCATACTGCCGCAACTTTATCTGCGCCTGTCTGCGCATGAAAAAGTAAGGCGAACGCTTAACCTCACGCCACGATTTGAACGTCAGGCTAATCGCTATTATAAAGAGTGACGCCAGGCCACCTAGTAACCACGGCAAGCTAGAATTAGCAATTGTCACGGTTATTTATGTAATCCTCTTCCCATAAAATCACCAGGGACATTATAGCAAAGAGATAGATGTTGACAAATTTCATACGAATTCCAAACGATCAACCGACGAATTGTCACTGTATTGCCCCTCTATTGTCGCCAAAGGCATGTATCAACCAGGGGCAAAACAGTACAATACGGGCATGTACAAGCTCGTAACCATGTATCGCCGCGTAGATGATGAAGAATCGTTAGAAACTTTCTTTGTGCAGCGCCACCTCCCCCTGGCGGAAAAGTTGCCCGGACTGCTGCGCAGCGAAGTCTGCCGTATTGACGGCAAACCCGGCGGCGCGTCCCGTTTTCATCTGACGTACGCCCTTTATTTTGCTTCGCAAGAAGCGCTGCTAATGGCTCTGGCGACGCCTGCCGGCATTGCCCTGCTGCAAGCCCTCTACCCCTGGCTAGAAGCCCACGTTATTTCCTGGTACTATGGCACAGCCTGGGCAGATGACCACATCCAGCCCGCAGAAGCAGACTATTATTCACCGCCGCCGGGCGCTGCCGGCAAATAAATCTTATTCTCCAGCGGCGCATACACCACCATCTCCGCCGAAAACTGCTCCGCCTGCCGCCCTCCCCACACATAAATTTGCGATTCGATGTTGGTCACGCCCAGATAGCGCCACGCCGTCGTCGCCACCCCTGGCGGAATGGTCACAGACTGCCACGTTTGCCGTTGAGGGTCATACAATTCCCCAGTCGCCGCCGGCTCAGAAACGCCGCCAAAAACGTATAACTTATTTACCAGCACGGCTGCTCCCGCGCCGCTGCGGGCTTGCCCCATAGAGGGGCAGGACGTCCACATCTCTGTCGCCGGATCGAACGCCTCGCACGTCGCCAGGGCACGCCCATCCGCCAATCCCCCCACCACATACAGCACGCCCCTAATGACGCCTCCAGATGCAAAAGCGCGCGCCTGCGTCATTGCCGGCAAAGACCGCCAGCCATTACTGCCGGGGTCATACACAAAACTGTCTGCAGCCGCCGCTGTGCCATCCCCACCGCCGACAAAGTAAAGCGAACTGCCATCAGACAGCAGCAGCCCCCCCACTGCCGAGCGCGGCAGCGCTGTCACAGGTCGCCAGGCATTGTTCGTCGGGCTGTACGCCTCCACCACAGCAGTCGCCTGTCCATCTGCCAGACGCCCCCCGGCCACGTACACTTCCCCGCCCAACACTGCTGCCGCGGCATCGGCGACCGCCGTCGGTTTGGCTGACAACTGCCGCCATCGCGCCAGGCGCGTGTCATACAAATGCACCGTATTAACCACGCCCACGTTGGTCTCTCCTCCAATCTGGTATAGATCGAGGCCCAAAGAGGCCGCCGCCATGTGCGCCGTAGGCGCCGGCATACGCTGGCTGGTAAACCAACGAGAGTGATCAATTTCCACCGTAGGTACAGGGGTGGCTGTCTGATTTTGCGCCGGCGCCGTCCCACGCAGCAGCAGAGTGGCAATAATCAACAGCGCCAACAGAGACACAGCCGCCGTAGCCCAGCGCCAGGGAAAATAGCGCGGCGGGGGCAGTTGCGCGTCGTCTGCCGCGGGCATTTCCGCCGCCTCGGCGGCTGGCGAAAGCACAGGCGTCTGCACCGTTGGGATTGTATTCCCCCCCGCTCCGGCATCCATTTCTGGCAGCGCCACCAACCCCTGCGCCAGAGCCGCCCGCATCGCCTCCGTACGCGACGATACGCCCAATTTGGCATAAATGCGGCGCAAATGCACCTTCACCGTATTGGGACTGATAGACAACGCCAATGCAATCTCCCGCGTGGAATCCCCCCGCGCTATGGCGTGCAGCACATCCAGTTCTCGTTCGCTCAATGGTTCGCCCTGTTCAGCCATCAGCGCAATTATACCATTAGAACCTGGATCGTAGTGCGCCCTTCCCTGCCGCCGCCAGACACATGCGCGCAAGATGCTTGCGCCGCTAGCAACCTGTTGCAGAACCACAAAAATGGGCCTCTGATGATGCTGAGGTAGCACTGCACTGAATCGTGGTGGGTGTCAGCCCCGCCTGCGGCGGGGCTGACACCCATTTTTATGGGCAATTTTGGGCGCGTCTGCGCCCAAAATTGCCCAGAGCCGATGCCT
>CAYQYJ010000517.1:0-2898 GCA_964421605.1 uncultured Ardenticatenaceae bacterium
AACAGCAGTGGTCGCGCCAGCCGCTGCAAGGTCTGGTCAATGTCGTAATCAGCCAGCAGTTCCGCCATCCGGTTTTCTGCCCAATAGCGCGTCGTCTCGGGGTCAATGTGGTGTAGTTCCTGCGCCGTCTCCTCCAGATAAGCGGGCGGCGCCTGGCGATCCAGCATACGCAGCAAAGCCAGCAGCTTCTCCACCGGACGCCCCGCCAACTGCGGCACCCAGGCCCACGCCCCCAGTTTGATCGTACTCAAAATGCTTTCGGGCGTCAGCGGCGCTTCCACCACGACTACCGCGCGCGTCTTTGCCGGCATCCGCGCCGCCGCCCCCAACGCAATCAAACCACCCAACGAGTGCCCCACCAGCACGGCTGGCTCCTTGATCTGCGTTTCCAAAAAAGCGACCACATCCGGCGCATAATTTTGATAGTGACGGTATCCGCCAGGGGTGCGGCCCGATAGGCCATGTCCGCGCAAATCCAGGGCAAATACCTGCCATTGGGCGCTCAATCCCTCGATAAGGGGCGTCATATACTGCCAGCGGCGCATCAAACCATGCAGCAGCAGCAGCGGCGGCCCATTCGCCGGTCCCGCCGCATAGTTGATAACCGTTGCGCCGGCTAAGAATGTCTGTTCAACAAGACAAGGAGTGTGTTTCATTTCAGTCAGGCGACGGCTGTGGGACAATTCGCTGAATTGTCCTGCGAGAGGGCGTTTTAAGGAAATCAGGTTGTGCCCCTGGCAGCATCCATGAACGTTGCCAGATCAGTCTTTAACTGCGCCAGGGAAGGAATGTGTAAATACATCATGTGGCCCGCTTCATAATAGCTCATGCTGATATTGGCTTGCAAACTGGGATCCAGCGAGAGGTGGTTAAACGTGTACTGCGTGGCAAAGTAGGGGGTTGCCAGGTCGTAATAACCGTTAGCCACAAACACGCGCAGCGACTGGTTTTGCGTCATCGCCTGGCGCAGCGTCTCGCCCACGTTTAGGAACTCATTCTGGTGTTTTTCAAACTTCCACGGATGCACTTTGCCCGTCAAAATTTCGTAGGGCAGGTCGCTGGCAAAGTTCAAATCACCACGGATGTAATCATTGAGGGTGGCGGTGTAGGGTCCCTGAATGGCGGCGTAGCTGGGATCAAAATCCACGTGCTCGCCCGCCGCATCCCGATCAATACCCACGTAACGGCTGTCCAGGCGGCCCACTGTGCGCTTCTGGCTGCGCAGCAGCTCTTTGACAAAGCGGTGAATGTTCAGGCGCAGGTCGCTTTGTTCGATATAAGCCGCGGAAAGCCCGGTAAATTCCGCCAGTTTGCGCACAATCTTCTGGCGCTGCGCCAGGGGCAAGGCGGAACCTTGCATGAGGGCCAGGGTATACTCGCCAGCGGCGAACGTTTCCACGGCGCGTAGAGTTTTTTGTAAGTCGGCTTGCCATTTTGCCGGCAGCCTCTTGTGATACCACGCCGTCGCCGTATAAGTGGGCAGGAACAAAATGTAGGGCAGATCGTTGCCCGGCGTAAAGCGCGCCGTCTGGAATTGCAGAATGGAGGAGACGAGCATGACGCCGTTGAGATACATGCCATGCCGCTCTTGCAGGAAACCCGACAGCCCCGCCGCCCGTGTCGTGCCATAGCTCTCGCCAATCAGGAACTTGGGCGAAGCCCAACGGTGGTAGCGCGTCGTATAGACGCGAATAAACTCGCCCACCCACTCAATGTCCTTCTCATAATTGTGGAACTGTTCCGCCTTCTCCCCAGGCACAGCCCGGCTGTAACCCGTACTGACCGGATCAATAAAAACCAGGTCGCTTTTGTCCAGAATAGAGAACTCGTTGTTCACCAGGCGATAAGGCGGCGGCAGTGGATTGCCATCAGGGTCCATTAACACCCGCCGCGGCCCCAGCACGCCCAGGTGCAGCCAGACGGAGGAGGAGCCAGGGCCGCCGTTAAAGGAGAACGTGATCGGGCGCTGCGCCGGGCTGCCGGCATTGTCGCGGGTGTAAGCCACAAAGAAAACGGACGCTTTGGGCTTACCCTCGTCGTGATCTTGCAGCAAAATCGTACCGACAGTGACGGTATACGGGATTTCCTGTCCGTCAATCGTCACGCTGTGCTGCGTAGCCACGATCTCTTCTTTAGGCATAGGCGGCGTCTCCGCCACCGCGCCGTTTTTTTTCTCGATTTCTTTCTGCTCGTTTTCAGACACGCTTAACTCCTTCACCAATCCGTAGGTTGGGCATCCCTGCCCGACACCCATTGAAAATTGTCTCACGCGGAGACGCAGAGGACGCGGAGAGAAAAATTTGTGTCATTCGTGCAATTCGTGGCAAAAAATTTTTATCCGCGCATGAAAAGAAGCTGCATTCGGGGGAACGCGGGCGATGCCGGCACACTCTCCTCAAAATTAGCGCAAACCAGCAGCGAGGTCAAACCCAATCGCGCCGCCAGTTGGCACAGTTCGTCCGGCTCGTACAACTGCCAGGCAAACTGGTCGCCGCCGCCATCCCCATACGCCAACCGCACCCGCCAACGGTCACCCGTTAGCCCCTGCGTAGCCGTAACCACTTGCCCATTCCGCTGCCATGTGCGCGTCCCCTGCTGCGCCGGCTGCGCAAAAAAGCCGCGATGGTAAACGTCCAACAGCAGCCGCCCCTCTGGTCGCAACTTCGCCGCCATCTGGCGCAGCGTCCCTTCGTTCGTCGCCGCGTCAAAGTAGCCAAAACTCTGCCACAGGCAAAGCGCCGCATCAAAGCAGCCATCCACCAGCGGCAAAGCGCGCATATCCGCTGCCACCCACGCCGCAGGCGCCGCCGCCGCCGCCTGCGCCAACATGCCCAGGTCGCGGTCCAGACCCGTGACGGCGTAACCATGCGCCGCCAACGGCAGCGCATGGCGGCCCGG
>CAYQYJ010000518.1:0-2880 GCA_964421605.1 uncultured Ardenticatenaceae bacterium
ATGGTTCGGTCAATTCGATGCACGACTCGTATACGCCGCTGGGGGGGCTGGCCCCTTTGCTGCTGATCCAGTTGGGGGAAGTTATTTTTGGCGGCGTGGGTTCCGGGTTGTATGGGCTGCTGGCTTTTGCCATGGTGGCTGTTTTTGTGGCGGGGTTGATGGTGGGGCGCACGCCGGAGTATCTGGGCAAGAAGATTGAAGCGTTTGAGATGAAGATGGCGACGCTGGTTATTTTGATTCCGCCGCTGTTGGTGTTGTTGGGCACGGCGGCGGCGGTGGTCACGTCTGCGGGGCAAAGCGGGGCCACCAATCCGGGGGCGCATGGCTTCAGTCAGATTTTGTACGCTTTTAGTTCACAGGCGAACAATAACGGCAGCGCGTTTGCCGGCATCAACGGCAGCCATCCTTTCTACCCCATCAGCGGCGCTCTCATCATGCTTATGGGTCGCTATGGGGTCATTGTGCCGATTCTGGCGATTGCCGGCTCGCTGGGGCGCAAGCAAATGACGCCTGCCAGCGCGGGCACGCTGCCGACGGACTCGCCGCTTTTTGTGGGCTGGCTGATTGGGGTAGTGTTGTTGGTGGGGGCGCTGGCTTTTTTGCCGGCATTGGCGCTGGGGCCGATCGTGGAGCAGTTGCTGTTGTAGGGCGATAGAATAATTAATGGGTGAATGGGTGAATGGTTAATGAAGGGAGGGGCCAGGGCAAAGGTTGGAGAATGCGTAAGAAGACGGCAGTCGTTGATAAAAAAGAGCTATATCGCCGCGCCTGGCGGGATGCGGTTGTCAAGTTGGATCCCCGCCACCTGGCGCGCAACCCGGTGATGTTCGTTGTGGAAGTGGGCAGCCTGCTGCTGACGGCGCTTTGGGTGGGTTCCCTGTTGGGGGTAGATACCGCTGGCGCGGATTCTACCGCCTTTACGGCGGTTATTGCCGCCTGGTTGTGGTTCACTGTGCTTTTTGCCAACTTCGCGGAGGCGCTGGCGGAAGGGCGAGGCAAGGCGCAGGCGGAGGCGCTGCGCCGCACGCGCACCGAGACGCCGGCTAAAAGAGTGGCGGCAGTTGATGCGCAGGCACAGGTAACGATGGTTACTTCCACAGAGCTACGCAAGGGAGATTGGGTGCTGGTGGAAGCCAACGACACTATCCCTGCCGATGGCACCGTCGTCCTGGGGATTGCCGCGGTGAACGAAAGCGCGGTCACGGGGGAGAGCGCGCCCGTTATTCGGGAGTCGGGCGGCGACCGCAGCGCGGTGACGGGCGGCACGCGCGTCATTTCTGACTGGCTGGTGATAGAAGTCAGCAGCAATCCTGGCGAGGGCTTTCTGGATCGGATGATCAGCCTGGTGGAAGGGGCGAAACGGCAAAAGACGCCTAACGAAATCGCTCTGACTATTTTGTTGGCCGGGTTCACCATCGTCTTTTTGGTGGTGACAGCGACGCTGCTACCTTTCTCTATTTATAGCGTCCGGGTCGCTGGCGCGGGCGCGCCGGTGACTATCACGGTGTTGACGGCGCTGCTGGTGTGTCTGATTCCTACGACGATTGGCGGGCTGCTCAATGCGATTGGGATTGCCGGCATGGATCGTTTGATTCAACGGAATGTGCTGGCGATGTCCGGGCGGGCTGTGGAAGCGGCAGGGGACGTGGACGTGCTGCTGTTGGACAAAACGGGCACGATCACGCTGGGCAACCGGCAGGCGACGGCGTTTATGCCTGTGGCTGGCGTGCGGAATCAGGAACTCGCGCGGCTGACGCAGTTGGCTTCTCTGGCGGACGAAACGCCGGAAGGACGCAGCATTGTGGCCCTGGCGGAACGGGAGTTTGGCTTGAAACCCACCGCCCATCCCCTGGATGCGGCTGAGTTTATCCCGTTCACGGCGCAGACGCGCATGAGCGGCGTGAATTTGAACGGCGACGCGGTGCGCAAAGGCGCGCCGGACAGCATCATTCGTTATGTGCATGAGCAGGGGGGGGAAGTGCCGGCATCTCTACAAACGGCTATTGATGCGATTGCGCGCACGGGCGGCACGCCGTTGGTGGTGGCGCACAATGACCGGGCCATTGGCGTGGTTCATCTGAAAGATGTGGTCAAGCCGGGGATCAAGGAACGGTTTAGCCAGATGAGGGCCATGGGCATCAAGACCGTGATGATTACGGGCGACAATCCGCTCACGGCTACCGCCATTGCCGCCGAAGCCGGGGTGGATGATTTTCTGGCGGAGGCGACGCCGGAAGCCAAGCTCAAGCTGATCCGCGCCTATCAGGCGGAAGGACGGCTGGTGGCTATGACGGGCGATGGCACCAACGACGCGCCCGCGCTGGCGCAGGCGGATGTGGCGGTAGCCATGAACAGCGGCACGCAGCCGGCGCGCGAGGCGGCGAATATGGTGGACCTGGACAGCAATCCGACCAAATTGATTGAAATCGTGGAGATTGGCAAGCAGTTGTTGATGACGCGGGGGGCGTTGACTACCTTTAGCATTGCTAACGACGTAGCCAAATATTTCGCCATCATCCCGGCGGCTTTTGCGGCTACCTACCCGGCTTTAACGGCGCTGAATTTTATGCGCCTGGCTACGCCGCAAAGCGCGATTTTGTCCGCCGTTATTTTTAACGCGCTGATTATCGTTGCGCTGGTGCCGCTGGCTTTGCGGGGCGTGCCTTATCGGCCCATGCCGGCAGCGCGAATGCTGGGTAAGAATCTGTTGATTTATGGTCTGGGCGGTTTGATTGCGCCGTTTATGGGCATTAAGGTCATTGACATGATTCTGGTGGCTTTGGGGTTGGTTTGAGGGGACCCTATCCCCCAACCCCCTTCCCCATGGGGGAAGGGGGCTTTTCTGGAGAGTGGAGGGGCGGGTTGCCCGCCCTACGGGTT
>CAYQYJ010000519.1:0-2867 GCA_964421605.1 uncultured Ardenticatenaceae bacterium
TTCCCTGGCAAAGCGGGCAAGATGCCCGCGCTACGTGGGGAAGTTAGCCACCGGCGGCGGGGTGTTGGAAGTGGAGGGCGGGATCGCCCAGGAGGTTGAAGGTGTGGATGACGTCCGCCAGGTCTTCATTGGCGGCGGCGGCGATTTTGGCTGTTTGCAGCGCCTCGCCCAGGGTGAGGGAGTCGCCGTTGAGCAAGGTATCGTAAAACTCATCCGCCAGGGGCACCTGCTGGTTGGTGGTGGTGCGCCCGGAGGGGGCAATGGCGGCGACGATGCCGCCGCCTTCAGCCCATAGCAGCGTTTCCGCCAGGGCGTCTACCTGGGGATGGTTGAAATAGCCATTGAGGCAGGTGAAGGTGGTGAAGATGGGCAGGCGGTTGAAGTTAACCAGCGTGCCGGCATCTTCCGCCCGCAGCACCTTTTCATCCCCCCACACTTCAATGCTGCCATGCCCCACGTAATTGAGAATGCCCACGCCGCGGTTGAGCGCCCCCAAAATGGCGTCCTTATTAAATTCTGTGTCGTCGTTCTCTTCCATGTACAACTTTTCCGTCTGGAAGCCAAAAGCCGTCAGATTGCCGCCCAGATCATCGGAAGCCTGACTGAAATTGCTTTCGTCATCAGCCACCAGCAGGGCGCGGCTGGCCCACTCCAGCGAAGCGTTGGTTTCGTAGTTGATGGTCTTAGCCACCATCGTTTCCAGGGCGGCAGCCGTTTGCGCCGGGAAGCGACCAATAGCCAGGCTGGGGGAAAGGGTATCGTCGCCCAGCAGGCTGTACCAGGTGTCGCTGGCCACGTAGCCGGCAAACGCCGTATTGACCAGGTAGGTGGGGATTAAGTTGCGGTTTTTGCCGGCAACGAAATCATACACGTCATACGTGGCATCGCCAGCCAGCAAGACAAAGTGCGGCGCGGGGTCCCAGTTGGCGACGGCATAAGCCAGGAAATCGCGGATGGCTTGCGGCGTTTGTCGCCCGAAGGCGAATTCGTCGTAGATTTGATTGACGGGCACGGCGACCACGCTCAAGCCTTGCGCCTGGCGATAAGCCAGCAAGGGCTGCAAGGCGGCGTCAAATCCTTCCACGTCCGCCACGATGGCCACGTAGTTCGCGCCGGAGAGGGACGTTTTCAATGGTTCCCATTGCGGCACCAGGCTGATCACGGGTTGGTGGGCATTTTCCGGGTTAGCGGCGGCGTAGCGATGACCCTCTATAGCCGGGAAGTGGGCAGCGCGCCCGGAAAAGGTGACCTGGGTGACGCGCTGCGGCTGCTGCGGATCGGTGACGTCCAGAATAAGACCGTCCTGGCGCTGCAAGGCGTGGATATCAACGCTGCCGGCAGAGGGGGTAAAATGCACCTGTCGCTGGTCGGCGTCCAGGCTGCTTTCGTAGACCAGGCTGATCCAGTCCAGGTAAAGCTGCTCGCCAGCGGCGCCGGTGTCGCCAGGGGCGGAAATGGTGAGCACGTTGTCCTGGGGTTGCAGAATGCCGGCAGCCACTTCCACCACAATCGTTTGCTCGCGAATACCTTCCCAATATTGGTCAGTCACGCTGACCCCATTGAGCAAGATTTCCACGTGATGATCCGGGTTAGGCGGCGCCTGGTTGTTGGACCAGATGCGCACCGTTAGCGTCGCCGGCCCGCCGGTGGCGGCGACCCTGTCCAGGGGGATTTCCTGGGAACTGGGGGCGAAAATTAGCTGCCCCAGCCACAAATCATGGCCGCTGGCTTGCGCCAGAAATGTGGTGTTGTCTTCCCAACGCTGCTCTTCGTAACTGACAGCCGGATTGGCGGCGTTAGCCGTGTCGCTGCCGCCATGGGTCATGGCTTGCCCGCTGCCCGGCGCCAGCCAGTAGACGGCTGGCGCGGCTAACGTGTCGGTGATCGCCTGAGCGTAAAAGTAAAGGGCGGCGTCGCGCCCTTCCCCTTGCACAAGGAAAGGCACGGGCTGCCCCTCGCGGGTCAGAGTGAGCGCCTGGGGGGAGAAGGTTTCAAACGGTAAACCCGCGTCCCTTATCTGGTCTAACGAAACGGCGGTGATGCCTGTTTCCACCACGGTTAAGCGCATGGCGGCCAGGCCAGCGCCCACCGGTAGGGGCTTGCTGGGGATAGTCTGGTCGGGGGCGCGCCATTTCAGGAAGAAGTAAGCGCTGGCGATGAGGGAGAGGATGGTGAGGATGCCCAGACCAATGAGCAAAGCGGGACGGGGTGTGTTCATAACAGGCTCGCGGTTTATTTGCTGGTTTGACGACGTTTGAGTAGGGCTGCCGCTGCCAGGAGGCCGCCCAGACTGAGTAAGATGCCGGCAGCCAACCCTAACAAAGCGGCAGGCGGCAGGCTGCGGCCTGGGTTGTTGCCCGCCGTCGCTGGCGCAGCGTCAGATGTGGCGCTTGCGGGCGTTTCCAGGGGCGCATTGGCGCCGACGACGCCTAACTGGTTATTGTCGCCTACGGTTACCGCTGCCGTCTGGTTGCCGGCGGCAAGACTGCCCGCTATGGCGGCGGGGGTATTGTCGCCGCTCTCGCTGCCCGCTGCGGTTTGGTCGCCCGCCGCGTCCCCGCTGCCCGCTACCGTCGGCTGCGGCGGCGCGTTGGTTGGCTCTGGTGGGGTGGTGGGGGGAATGCCGGCAGCCGGCGGCGCATCAGTCGCTTTGGCGGCGTCGGTCGGTTCTGGGGCAGCCACATTGGCCGTTGGCGGCGGCGGTTGGGTGGGTTGGCGTGTGGGCGTGGGGCTGGTTTGTGGGCGCGGCGTGGGCGAGGGGGCTGCCGTATTGGCTGGCGGCGGCGTATGGGTGGGCGAGAGGGTGCTGGTGGGCGGCGGCGTGGGGTTGCCGCCGCTGCCGGGCGTGGCTGTGCCTAGCGGATCGC
>CAYQYJ010000520.1:0-2856 GCA_964421605.1 uncultured Ardenticatenaceae bacterium
GATGAAGGTCAAGGGTTATTTTATTGGTTTTGCGTTGATGTTGTGGGTTGTTTTTGCGGGCGCGGCTGGGGCGCAGGAGCCGAGGCCTACGCCGACCAGCGTCTCCAATAATAGCGCCGCGGAAACGAGCGACGCGCCATTGAATGGCTCGATTCGGGGCACGGTGTACCAGGACGCTAATGGGGATGGCAAGTGCGGCGGGAGCGACCCGGTGGCAGCGGGCGTGCCGATTCGCTTTAGCAGTGGGGGGAATACGCCCATTTACTTGCAGACGGGCAGCAATGGAACCTATGGGCTGGTGGCTGTCAGCTATGCCACCTGGCAGGTCAGCGCCGAGCCGCCGGCAGGTTGGGTTGTTTCGTCCGCCAAGACCATTGACGTGACGCTGGTCAACGAGGACGGCAAGAAAATTGCTCTGGGCGTGGACTTTTGCCTGGCGCAGGCGGGCACAGGCGGCGGCGGGGGTTCAACTCCTTTGCTGCCAGAAGCTGGTGCGCCCATTGCCCCGGCGCTATTAGGGGCTGTACTCGGTGGAATGCTGCTCATTGCCGCCGGAGTGGGGCTGGAATGGCAGCGCCGCCAGCGCGGTTGAGGCGGCGCAGGATTCGTCGTGTATCGCCAGCGTTTTCGCCTGTCTATTCGGGCGGTTCTAGCCATGGGGCTGGTCGTCCTGGTGACGATTCCTTTGTGGGCTATTCGCGACGTGCTAACGTTGGCGAACTTTTCGCTTATTTACTTGCTGCTGACGTTGATCATTGCCGTCTGGTTGGGCACGGTGCCATCTCTGATAGCGGCGCTGGTGAGTTTCTTCTGTTTTAATTTCTTCTTGATCAAGCCTTACTACACGCTGGCTGTACAAGATACCAGAGAGCTGCTTGACCTGTTCATCTTCTTGTTGGTGGCGCTGATCACGGGACAGTTAACGGCTTATGCGCGGCAGCAGGCGGTAGCGGCGCAGCATCGGGCGCGCGAACAGTATATTTTGTATGAACTGAGCAGCGCTTTCAATCGCCTGCATGAGCGCCAGGACATTTACCAGACGTTGCGGACGGTTGTGCAGGAGAATTTGCCTGTGCAGGAGTGCGCCGTTTTGTCTACGCAGGAAACTGCGCCGCCTGATGCGCGCCAGACGACCGTTTATCTATTGATTGGCATTCAGGCACAGGTATATGGCACGCTGCGGGTTAGTTTTGGGCATGCGCCTACGGAAGCGCAGCGGCGGTTCCTGATGGCTTGCGTGGTACAGGCGGCTATGGCTTTGCAGCGGATTGGGCTGGCTGAGGATGTGCAGCGCAGCCAGGCGGTCAAAGAGGCCGACCAGTTAAAGACGACGCTGCTGCGCGCCGTGTCGCACGATTTGCGCACGCCGATTACGATTATCAAAACAGCCGCCAGCAATTTACATGCCCTGCCGGATCAGCTTACACCTGCCGACAAGCAGGAGATGGCGCGGGTGATTGAGCAGGAAGCGGATAACCTGAACCGGCTGGTGGGGAATCTGCTGGATATGTCCCGCTTGCAGGCGGGGGCGTTGGCGCTGCACGAAGATTGGACGGCTGTTTCGGAAATTGCCGGGGACGTGGCGGCGCTGGCCTGGCAGCGACACCAATCTGCCCGCATTCGTCTCAATTTTCCCGATGACGTGCCGTTGGTGCGCTGCGACTATGGTTTGATGCTGCAAGCGTTGGGCAATATCGCCGATAACGCCTTGCGCTACGAACCAGAAGACAGACAAGTTGAAATTCGGGGCGTTTTTGACGAGCAGGAGGTGCGGCTGATGGTGATTAATCATGGGCCGACTATTCCGCCTGCGGAAAAGGAAAGCATTATGGAGCCTTTTAGCCGGGGGAGCGATGGGCGCGTGGGGTTGGGGTTAGCCATTAGCCAGGGTATTGTGGAAGCGCATCAGGGCCGCATCTGGATTGAGGATACGCCGGGGGGCGGGGCTACTTTCGTGTTTGCCTTGCCGCGCGCGCCGATGACGGATGAAACCGATGCTGATATTGATCGTGGATGATGAGCCGCAGATACGGCGGCTGCTGCAAACGGGTTTGACTGGCTATGGGTATGAGGCGGCGCTCGCCGCCGATGGCGCGGGGGCGCTGCTGGCTATGACCCAACGCCATCCCGATCTGGTCATTCTGGACATTGCTCTGGGCAGTCCGCCGGATGGGTTGGAACTGTGCCGGCAACTGCGCCAGCGCAGTCACGTGCCTATTATCATGTTGTCGGTGCGGGGGGATGAGCGATCTAAAGTCCAGGCTTTGGATGCCGGCGCGGATGATTACCTGACCAAGCCATTTAGCATGGAGGAACTGCGGGCGCGCATTCAGGCTGTGCTGCGGCGCAGCGCAACTGTGCCGGCGGCTGCGCCCGATGCGGTGATGGCGGTGGGCGATTTGAAGTTGGACCTGGCAAACCGGGTGGTCACTGTGCGCGGCGAAGAGGTGCATTTTACGCCGATTGAATATGACATTCTGCGCCTGCTGGCGACCCATCCGGGCAAGATTATGACGCACCAGGCTATTCTGGCGCAGGTTTGGGGGGCGGATTATGCCGGCATGACTCACTACGTGCGCATCTATATCAACCAGATTCGCAAAAAATTGCAGGAAGACCCGGCCGCCAACGTGCGTTATATCCTCAACGAGCCGGGCGTGGGCTACCGCTTTGTGGATATTGATCCCCCTTTGACGCCAGGCTAACGCCTTTTTCCCTTCCTGGTTGCTTGCGGCAAAGACGCGAAGGTCGCCAAGATATTCTGGCTGGCAGTAGGGCGCTTGATCGTGATGGGTGTCAGTCCCGCCGCAGGCGGGGCTGACACCCATTTTTATGGGCAATTTTGGGCGCAGACGC
>CAYQYJ010000521.1:0-2852 GCA_964421605.1 uncultured Ardenticatenaceae bacterium
GCCCGCATCCAGCGCGCGGGCTACGACGTGCCCACCGCCAGCCTGGAACTGCCCCTGCTGGGCATGACATGCGCCAACTGCGCCAATACAATTGAACGCCGCTTGAACAAAGTCCCGGGAGTGTTGGAAGCCAACGTCAACCTGGCGAGCGAACGGGCTACCGTGCGCTACGTCCCTGGGCAAGTGTCGCGGGCGGAGATGGTAGCCGCCGTGCGCCGCGCGGGGTATGACGTGGTGGAAGCCGGGGCGCTAGAAGAGATGCCCGACATGGAAGCAGCCGCCCGCGCCGCGGAAGTGCGCCACCAACAGCGACGCTTCCTGGTGGGCGTCATTTTCACGCTGCCGCTGTTCTTACTCAGCATGGGGCGAGATTTTGGTTTGTTGGGCATGTGGGCGCACGGGAGCTGGATGAATATCCTGTTCTGGGCGTTAGCCACGCCCGTGCAATTTTACGTGGGTAAGGATTACTACACGGGCGCTTTCAAATCCTTGCGCAACGGCGCGGCTAATATGGACGTGCTGGTGGCGCTGGGTTCTTCCGTGGCTTACTTTTACAGCGTGGCGGTGGTGTTGGTCAAGGTGGGGCACGTCTACTTTGAGACGGCGGCAGCCATCATCACCTTGATTGTGTTGGGCAAATTGCTAGAAGCGCGGGCTAAAGGGCATACCAGCGAAGCAATCAAGAAGCTGATTGGCTTACAGCCCAAAACGGCGCGCATCGCGCGCGGCGACGCGGAAGTGGACATCCCGATTGCCGAAGTGGCGGCGGGCGATATCGTCGTGGTGCGGCCAGGCGAGAAAATTCCGGTGGACGGGGTGATTATTGAAGGGCGCTCCGCGGTAGATGAAAGCATGATTACGGGCGAGAGCCTGCCTGTGAACAAGCAGGTGGGGGATAGCGTGATTGGGGCGACGCTGAACAAGCAAGGGCTGCTGCGCTTTGAAGCCACCAAAGTGGGCAAAGAGACGGCGCTGGCGCAGATTATTAAGCTGGTGGAGCAGGCGCAAGGCAGTAAAGCGCCCATCCAGCGCGTGGTGGATCAGGTGGCGGCGGTGTTTGTGCCTGTCGTTATTGGTCTGGCGCTGCTCACCTTTGTCATCTGGCTGGCTGCCGGCGCGGGTTTTACGCCGGCGCTAGTGCGATTGGTAGCGGTGCTGGTCATTGCCTGCCCTTGCGCCATGGGTCTGGCGACGCCGACGTCTATCATGGTCGGCGTGGGCAAAGGGGCGGAGTACGGCATTTTGTTCAAAGACAGCGCCGCGCTGGAGCAGGCGCAGCGGCTGACGGCGGTGGTGCTGGATAAGACAGGCACGATTACGCGCGGCGAGCCGGCGGTGACGGACATTGTGACCAGCCAGACGACTGACAGCAGCGCCGATGAACTGCTGCGCCTGGCGGCGTCTGCCGAACGGGGTTCGGAGCATCCATTAGGGGAAGCGGTGGTGCAGTCGGCGCAAGCCAAAGGGCTGCGGCTGAGCCAGCCGGCAGCTTTTCAGGCAATTGCCGGGCATGGCATTTCGGCGCAGGTAGATGGGCAACAGGTGCTGTTGGGCAGCCTGCGCCTGATGCAGCAGGAAAAGGTGGACCTGAACGGGCTGGGCCCGCAGGCGGAACGGCTGCAAAAAGAAGCAAAGACGGCGATGTGGCTGGCAGTGGATGGGCAAGCCAGCGCCTTGATTGGCGTGGCGGATACGATTAAGGAAAGCTCGCCAGCAGCGGTAGCCGCCATGCACGAATTGGGGCTGACGGTGGTGATGATTACGGGCGACAATGCGGCTACGGCGCAGCAAATTGCGGCGGAGGTGGGCATTGACCGCGTCTTTGCGGAAGTGCTGCCCGGCGACAAGGCGGCTTACGTGGCGCAGCTACAAAAAGAAGGGTACAAAGTGGGCATGGTGGGCGATGGGATTAACGACGCGCCCGCCCTGGCGCAGGCGGACGTGGGCATGGCGATTGGCACGGGCACGGACGTCGCCATGGAAACGGCGGACGTGACCTTGATGCGCGGGGATTTGCGCAGCGTGCCGCAAGCCATTCACCTGTCGCAGGCCACGATGCGCAATATCCGCCAGAATCTGGCGTGGGCGTTTGGGTATAACGTGGCGCTGATTCCGATAGCTGCCGGCATTCTGTCCCCCTTCCCCTGGGCGCCCGATTTCTTGCGCCAACTGCACCCCATTCTGGCGGCGGCGGCTATGGCCTTTTCCAGCATCAGCGTCATCTCCAATGCCCTGCGGCTGCGGCGTGTCAAACTTTGAACTACTCTGTACAATACGGGCATGATCAGGTTCCAACGCAGCGTTCGACCCCGAAATGGCAAAATTCCGGAAGCCGTGGCCTGGGCCAAGGAAGTGGCGCAGTATCTCAACGACCGGTATGGGGTTGGTCATGTTGAGGTCTATACGCAACGGTTTGGCGCCGTAGGCACTATTCACTGGGTCATGGATTTTCGTGACCTGGCGGCGCTGGACGCTCTGTCGCGCCAACTGCGACAAGACGACGCTTATACAGCCCTGGTCAGGCGGGGGGACTGCCTCACAGTGGACGGCACGGCCCACGACATGGTATTAACATTGATGTAACCATCTGCCAGCGCGCCTGTCCAGACGCCGCGCGCGCCAGAGCCATCCAGGCAAAGCTGAAAGCCCGATATCGTCCCATCCGGCGCCAGCCGCCCCAGGCGCAGCGCCTGGCACGCCTGCCCGGCATCATAACGCAGCCAGAGCCAGGCGGCGGGCGCATGATACCCCCAAACGCCGCTGCGCCCATCCTGATCCACAAATGCGCCTTCACCGGTCAGATAGAGGATGCCCGCGCCCGTCTCGCCCGTGTTCCACCATTCCTGATACGG
>CAYQYJ010000522.1:0-1254 GCA_964421605.1 uncultured Ardenticatenaceae bacterium
TACAGTTATGTCTGATGTTTATGAACGGTTGTTAGAACGGTATGAGACGGGGCAGACGCCGTGGGATGAGGCGCTGCCGCCGCCAGAGGTCATGGAACTGGCGCGCCAACTGCCCCCTGGGCGGGCGTTAGACCTGGGCGCGGGTTACGGGCGGGCAGCCATTTACCTGGCGCAGCGCGGCTGGCAGGTGGATGCGGTGGATTTTATAGCCCAGGCAGTGGCGGGGGGGGCGGCGCGGGCGCAGGCGGCGGGCGTTGCCGGCATTGCCTTTCATCATGCGCCCATTACGGACATGCCTTTCCTGACCGGGCCGTATGACCTGGCGTTGGACGTGGGGTGTATGCACAACCTGACGCCGCCGCAACTGCGGGCTTATCACCACGAACTTCGCCGTCTGCTGCGCCCTGGCGGGATCTACCTTTTGTTTGCTCATTTGCGCGAACCAGACGCGGACGAAGCCCGCTGGCTGGATGAGGCGCTGCTGCTGGCGTTATTTGGGGATGGCTTCCAACTGGAAAAGGTAGAACGGGGCGTGACGCAGGTGGCGGACAACCCACCCTGGCCTTCAGCCTGGTATTGGTGGCGGCGGGAAGGCGGCTGAACCTGTGGGCGGAGCAGCAGCCAGACCAGCGCCAGCCATTAGCTGCGCTGCTGTCTTTCCTGACGCAGTTGTGGCAGCCATTTGATCAGGGTGCTGCCATCGGTGAAGCCAAGCGGCAAAAGCGCCCCCAGGCCAAAGACGAGCAAGTTTTCCCAGAAGAAGAACTGGCTTAGGAGGAGGGGGAGTCCGCCGGATGGCTGCAGAGCCAGCGTGAGCAGAAAGCCGACCAGGCTGAGCAGCAGGCTGACTGGCAAGCCGCCCAGGGCGCGGCGCACGTGGATGGATGCCGGCAGTTCCGGTTCGTCGCGCGGGTAGAGGGAGGCGATTAAGAACCAATGGAAATGCAGCCGCTGCATGGGCCAGCCGGTGCGCCGCGCGGCGCGCACGTGGCCTGACTGGTGCAACAAGTCTGACAGCCAGTGCAGGACGGCGGCGATAAGCCCGCCGCCAATGGCTGCCGCAGCGGAGAGGTCAAAGAGTAAGTAGCCGGCTGCGCCGAAAATGAGCCAGAGGAGGAGGGTGCTGAGAATTGCCGGCATTTTAGCCGTTATAGTCGTCCCCATAATCTTGCCCAACTGTATGCTTTCCATTGCGTGTTCCCTTCGAACGAAAAATGTAGATTGGGCATCCCTGCCCGACCCCGAAGAAACGGA
>CAYQYJ010000522.1:1354-2851 GCA_964421605.1 uncultured Ardenticatenaceae bacterium
GGCGCTACCTGGTTGTTTTTATTCGACGTAGCCCAAATCGCGCAGGGCAGCCATCATGCCGGCAACTTCGGCGGCGCTCAACGGGGGTTCATCTGCTGTTGTCGTTGGTTCCTCGCCGGACGTGTAGATTACCGGGCGGCGTTCGGCAAATATGGGCAGCACCCGGCCATCCATGTGGCGGGGCACAGGCAGCCCCAGCGTGTGCAGCGCGGTGGGCGTGATGTCAATCAACTGCGCCCCATGCACCGCGCCCGCGGCAAACGCTGGCCCGGCCGCCACCAAAATGCCTTTCAGGTCGTGGTAGCCGCTGATACTTTGCAGCCAACTTGCAGGAATGTCGGTAACGAGTTCCTGCAAGCCATTGCCGCCGTCGAAGTCAGGGTGAAGTTGGATTAAAATGTCTGGCGCCCGATTGAGAAATGGCCCGCTAAAGACCTCTTCTCGCGGCAAAGCTTCCTGGATTTCTGGCTGCTGCCGCAAAGCCGCCATGATTTTTTCGCGTAGCGAAGAGTAATCGGGGAGGGGAACAATCCCTTGCGGTTGCCGTCCTATGACGTTGAGATGAACGCCCTCAATGGGATGGCTGAGCTTGACGCGATACGCCTGGGTGCGGGACCAGTCAATTTGATCCACAGTGGCGCGCACGCGGCTAATCCTATCTTTTATCGTGGTGGGTAGGCGCTGCTTGGCCCACTCGGTCATGGGCAAACGTTGTTTGGCCCACTCCAGGGCGGTTTGCTTCTGGTTGCCAGCGGCATTTGCCCTGGGTTGCAGCCAGCCGCGTTGGGCTAACCAGGCGTTCAAGTGGAAAGCGCGCCAGGGGCGGGGGCGTCCGCCATGATCGGAAATCACCAATACATTGATGTCGGGGGGGAGATGCGCCAGCAGCCGGCCCAATTCGGCATCTGCCGCTATCATGATTTCCGTCAGCAAATAAGCGCGCCGTCGTTGGGCGGCGACGCTGATTCCCGGAAAGCCCGGCTGCACAAACTTGAAGAAGCGGTGTTGCGCGCCGTCAGTCGCTCCATTGACAAACATGAGCAGTTGCCACTCCACTTCGCGGCTCAAGCGGATCAGGTTGTCTGTCATGGTAGTCATGCTGCGGCGATAGAGCGCGGCTTGCGCCTCGGGTCCCAGGCGGCCAACCTGGTCTGCCGTATAGGCGCCCAATGGGCCCAGCCGCTCGCCCCAGGCAGGCGGTTCGGTGAAGGCGCGGCGGTGGTCTGGGGTGGGGTAACCCGCTACCATCACGCCGTGTACGGGCCAGGGAGGGTAGGTGAGGGGCGTCTGGTAGGCGATGACGCCAGAGACGTAGTCAAATAGCGTGGGCAACTGGTAGCTGGCGGAACTGGCAAGCTGTTCGTCGTGGGCGCTGTAGCGACTGAGATCCAGGTTACGGAAATCGTAGACGCCATGCTGCCCTGGGTTGCTGCCCGTCAACATGCTCACCCAGGCGGCGGCGGAAATGGGGGGCCAGACGGAGGTGAGGTAGCCGCG
>CAYQYJ010000523.1:0-2851 GCA_964421605.1 uncultured Ardenticatenaceae bacterium
GGCGGCAGCCTGACCACTGGCGGCGTGATGACCGTTAGCGGCGGCGCGCAGGTAGGCGGCGCGCTCTCCAGCACGGGACTGACCAGCGTGGGAGGCAATCTGAGCGTGGGCGGCAGCGCGGCTTTTAGCGGGGCCACAAACGTGGGCGGCAGCCTTAACGTAGGCGGTAGCGCGTCGGGCGTGGGCGGGCAGAGCACGCCCGCCGTGCAGCGCGCCCTGGCGGCTGAACCGGCGGTTTCCAGTGAGAAGCCCGCCGCGCCGCTGCAAGCGGTCTGGCCCGTGCAGCGGCGACCAGAAACGGCATCTCCAGTTTTGCCGCCGCCGTTGGCTGCGCCTGCCCGCGAGCGGGACGCTACCGATGCCCAGGTAGAAGCGATTTTAGGGCGCGTGGAAGCGGCGCAGCCCACCCAATCCCGCATTGAACTGGTAACACCGCGCCGCCCCCGCCCCGTCATTGCCCGCCAGCCCGCCGCCCTGCCCGCCAGTCCGACGCCTGCCGCCGCGCCCATTCCCACCGAAATTGGCCCGCTGCCCGCCGACCTGTGGACGTTCCTGGGTGAAACGCCCCCGGCTGCTCCGCCCGCGCCCGTCATCATGCGCACCGTGGAAACCGCCGCCCCGCCCGCGCCGCAGTTAGCCGCTGCCGGCGACGCGCCCGCGGCAGAATTAGGTAGTACGGCTGACGCGGATGCCGGCATTGATATAGACGACCTGGCGCGCCAGGTCTACACCCAACTCAAACGCCGCCTGTCCACCGACTGGGAACGCCGCCGCACAATCTGAAGATTGTCCGTGAGCGCATTTGGAGTAAGGAATTAGCCAGAATGAGCGTTGAAAGCGTTCGTGACATAGTAACTCAATTGAAAGAACTGAGGCCCGTCATTACCGACCATTATAAGGTCAAGGAAATTGGCTTGTTCGGCTCGTTTGTTCGTGGCGAACAGCGGGCAGCCAGCGACGTTGACGTGTTGGTCGAGTTTAATGAAGACGCAGACTTGTTTGACCTGATTGGATTGACGCTCTATCTGGAAGAGAATTTGCAGCGACACGTAGACGTGGTTCCCAAACGAGCCTTGCGCCAGGAGTTACGGGAAACAGTCCTTAATGAAGTTATTCCTGTATGAGAGATTATACGCTTTATCTGAAAGACATTCTGGCAGCGATAGATAGCATTGAGGCATTCGTGGCTGGCATGGATAGGGAGGCTTTTACAACGGATGACAAGACCGCCAGCGCTGTCCTACGAAAACTCGAGATCATTGGCGAAGCCGTGAAACAAATTCCACATGAGGTGCGTAAGAGGCATTCTCACGTACCGTGGAGAGAAATGGCAGGTATGAGGGATGTTTTGATCCATTTTTATTTTGGCGTGGAATATGGGTTGGTTTGGAGAGCGATAACCGAGCGTCTTCCTGAAGTCAAACAAGAGATTGAAAAAATCCTGCAAGAGGATAACTTCGGACATGGATAGCGAACTGGTTTCGGCGGAAATTTATGAGGTGGACGACAGCGCCGAGCGCAAGGGGGGCGGCGTGGCGGTGAGCTGCATGTTTAATCCGTTTGAATACACCGTGGCTAAGACGAACACGTATGAGGAGAAATCGCGCAACCGCTCCAGCGTGCCGCGCGTGGAGTTTAAGAAAGCGGGGGCGCAGACGCTGCGCCTGAAGCTGGTCTTTGACAGCTACGAAGCGCAGGAGGACGTTAGCCAGACCACGCGCCAGTTGTGGAAACTGATGGAGTCGAAAACGCGCCAGGAGGGCAATCGCACCGAGAAAGTGCCGCCGCCGGAAGTCGCTTTTGAGTGGGGCGTTTTCCGGTTTGTCTCCGTCATCACCAACATGACGCAGAAATTTACCCTGTTTCTGCCCAATGGCACGCCTGTACGCGCAGAGATTGATATTACGTTTACCCAACACAAAGACCTGGAGGATTATCCCGGCCAGAATCCCACTTCTGGCGGCGGGCCGACGGAGCGCATCTGGCAGGTGACGGCGGGCGACCGGCTGGATACGATTGCGGCGGCTGTTTACAATGATGCCGGCAAATGGCGCCTCATCGCCGCGCACAATGGCATAGTCAACCCCCACCGCCTGCGTCCGGGTCAACGTCTCAACATTCCCGCGAGTTAGGTTACGCCCATGCCCGAACCGCAGCCCCTCGCCAGTCGTATCTATGTTGCCGTGGGCGGCAATGAACTGCCTGCCGACGTTTTCAGCAATTTGCTGGAAGTCACGGTGGATCAACAGGCGCATATGCCGGCTATGTTCACCGTGCGCCTGGCGGACCCTGGCTTGCAGTTGTTGGACAACGGCCCCTTTGACCTGACCAAAGAGGTCAAAATCGAAGCCGCTAAAGAGGATGGCAGCAAGGCGCTGCTGATACAAGGAGAAGTGACCGCGCTGGAGCCAGAGTTTGGCGAAGGGATGATTGCCGAACTGGTGGTGCGCGGTTACGACAAATCCCATCGCCTGTTCCGCGAAACGAAGAGCCGCGCCTTTCTCAACAAGAAAGACAGCGACCTGGCCCAGGAAATGGCGCAGGCGGCGGGTCTGGCGGCGGAAGTGGACAGCACGGCGGCGGTGTATGACCACATTTACCAGCACAACCAGTCAGACCTGGCTTTCTTGATGCAGCGCGCCTGGCGCATTGGCTATGAATGTTTTGTAGCCGACGATAAGCTCTATTTTCGCCAGCCTCCGCGCGGCGGCGCAGAAGTGACGCTGCATTGGGGGGATGATTTGCAGACGTTCCAGCCGCGCATGACGCTGGCGGAGCAGGTGGACGAGGTGATTGTCAAAGGGTGGGACGTGGAGCGGCAGCAGCCCATTGTGGGGCGCGCCCAGGCTGC